>NZ_JBQHWK010000001.1:0-142500 GCF_052064015.1 Collinsella sp. HCP3S3_D1 | reverse complement strand
GCGCTATATACAAGCTGTGCCTTGTGAGCGGACTCTTCCTTTGACTCTCTTACTGTTTGGCTGTTTTTTGAACCGTCGCTTTGTATTTGCGCGATAATTACTCGCATTGACGTTAGGGAGGGCTTGATGTTTACCGTTTTCGTTTTGGGCAATATTGCTTCGGGTAAATCGACTGCCTGCCGCTTTCTGGAATCTCGCGGAGCCCTGCTTATCGATTTAGATGTTCTTGCCAAATCGCTGTACGTACCGGGGTCGGATATCGTCAATGCTCTTGCTGAAGAGTTTGGCTGGGATATTTTGGACGAGGATGGCGGTGTTCGACGTAACGTTCTCGCTTCTCGAGCTTTTGTTTCTCCCGATACGGTTGCAAGGCTCAATAGTATTGTTCACCCCGCTCTCATTGAGCAGCTTTCGCTGAGGATTCTCGATCCTGCTTGCTGTACGGTTTCGTCCCCCCGCTATCCCTTTGCGGCGGTCGAAGTATCTGCTCCGACTGGCTTTGAGGATGCCTTTGGCCTTGCGGATGAAATTATGGTTGTTAGCGCTCCTTTAGCGGTCCGTCGCGAACGCGCTATTCACCGTGGTATGGAGCCATCCGATTTTGATGCTCGCTGTGCTTGCCAACCCGATGAGTCTTCGCTTTGCAGTCTCGCCACGACCGTGATTGATAACGCAGCGGGCGACAGCTCGCTCTTTGAACAACTGGACGCGTGGCTTGCTCGCCATGGCCTTATGGATGCTATGGATAAGGAGACGACAGATGCCTAAGACGCGTTTCTTTACGTGGTATCGCCTTGTGCCGCTGGTTGTCGTTTTCGTCTTTGGCCTTATCTCGCTCGTTTACTCGTGTGCTCCCGCCGCTTTCTTTAAACCGTTCTATCCGATTGACTATGAGGCGTATGTAAAGCAGTCCAGTATTTCGCATAATCTCGATCCGTATCTGGTGTGTGCCGTCATCAAGTCGGAATCAAATTGGGATCCCGAGGCGGAATCAAACCAGGGCGCCCAAGGTCTCATGCAACTTATGCCCGAAACCGCTCAGGATATGATCGCTAAGGGCCTTGTCGACGGGGATGAGTATTCTGCCGATAACCTGAATGACCCCGCTTCGAATATCGAATTTGGGTGCGCGTACCTCTCGTACCTGTTGACGTATTTCAATGGTTCGACGGATAGCGCTATTGCTGCTTACAATGCCGGAATGGGCAATGTCGATGGGTGGGCGCAGCAAAACACATCGCTCCATAACGCGATTGCCTTTCCCGAGACGCAAGCCTATTTGATTCGTGTCAATAATGCCTGGATTCGCTATAAGACCCTCTATCCCGACCGGTTCGTATAGGACTATGCCTGCCGCCTGCGTATACTGCAGATGTATGAGTTAGGAGTATCCATGGCGGATTTTGAAGTTGAGCGTGTTGGCGGAGAGCTCAAACGTTTTGGCGTTGAGGGCTCCGAGGTACCGTTTGAGGTCGTGTCTCCCTATGAGCCTGCAGGTTCACAGCCTAAGGCCATTGAGTCGCTTGTGCAGGGTGTGAGGGAAGGAGACCGCTATCAGGTTTTGCTTGGCGTGACCGGCTCGGGCAAGACCTTTACCATGGCCAAGACCATCGAAGCTCTCGGTAAGCCAACGCTGGTCATGGCCCCCAACAAAACCCTCGCCGCCCAGCTTGCGAGCGAGCTCAAAGAATTCTTTCCCAACAACGCCGTGGTCTACTTCGTCTCGTACTACGACTACTATCAGCCCGAGGCATATGTGCCGCAAAGCGATACGTATATCGAGAAGGATGCTTCGATTAACGAAGAAGTCGAGATGCTTCGACATCAGGCGACCGCCTCGTTGCTTTCTCGACGCGATGTGATCGTCGTTGCTTCGGTGTCCTGCATCTATGGCATCGGCTCTCCTGAGGACTATGCGGGGCTGGCGCCGAATGTCGACAAGAAAGTACCGCTCGAGCGCGATGACTTTATCCATGCGCTCATCGACATTCAGTACGACCGGAACGACTATGACTTGGCGCGTGGCACCTTCCGCGTGCGCGGTGATGTTGTCGATGTGTATCCGCCCTATGCCGAGCATCCGTTGCGATTTGAGTTCTTTGGCGATGAGGTCGAGCTTATCGCCGAAATCGATGAGGTTACCGGTGAGATGCTTCGTGAGTATGAGGCTATTCCCGTGTGGCCGGCATCGCACTATGTGACCGAGAAGCCCAAGGTCAAGGCGGCCTTGAAGTCAATCAGTGAAGAGTGCGAGAAGCGCGTGGCGGAGCTCAAGGCGACCGACAAGTTGCTCGAGGCGCAACGTCTACAGCAACGGACCGATTATGACCTCGAGATGCTCGAGACCATGGGCTTTTGCAACGGCATCGAGAACTACTCGCGTCATCTGGACGGGCGTAAGCCGGGTGAACCGCCGTTTACCTTGATTGACTACTTCCCCAAGGACATGCTCTGCATCATAGACGAGAGCCACGTGACGGTGCCACAGATTCGCGGCATGCACGAAGGCGACCGATCGCGCAAAGTTACGCTTGTTGAGCATGGTTTTCGCCTGCCCTCGGCGCTCGACAATCGTCCGCTTCGCTTCGATGAGTTTGAGGCGAGGATTCCGCAGTTCATCTATGTTTCGGCAACGCCGGGCGACTACGAGCTGCGGGTGAGCCAAAACGACGTGGAGCAGATTATTCGTCCGACCGGCCTGCTCGATCCCAAGATCGACGTGCGTCCCGTTCGCGGTCAGATTGACGATCTTGAGGACGAGATTCGCGAGCGCGTTGCCCGCAAGGAGCGCGTGCTGGTGACCACGTTGACCAAGCGCATGGCCGAGGACCTGACCGACCATCTACTTGATGCGGGCATTAAGGTCAATTACATGCACTCTGATACGGCGACAATGGACCGTGTCGAGATCCTGCGAACGCTGCGCGAGGGCAAGATCGATGTTCTCGTTGGCATCAACCTGCTTCGCGAGGGCTTGGATCTTCCCGAGGTCTCACTGGTGGCAATTCTCGATGCCGATAAGGAAGGCTTCTTGCGCAACCGCCGTTCGCTGATTCAGACGATTGGCCGTGCGGCCCGTAACGCCGATGGCGAAGTCATCATGTATGCAGACGTTGTGACCGATTCGATGAAAGCGGCCATCGAGGAGACGCGGCGCCGTCGCGAGATTCAGATGGCATATAACGAAGAACATGGCATTGTGCCCAAGACAGTGCGCAAGGCCATCAACGACATCTCAAGTTTTATTGCCGAGGCCGAAAAAACTGTGGGCTCCAAGGGACGCTCGAAGGGCGACTCTCTTGGCCATGGCGCATTCTATACGCCCGATGAGTCGGGCGAGGGCGGTGTGCCGGAAACGGTGGCGCCCGAGCAGACACTTGCGGAACAGTTGGAAGAACTACCGCATGACGAGCTTGTGCGGATCGTCGAAACCATGGAAGAGGATATGCGTAACGCTTCTGCCGTCATGGACTTTGAGGAGGCGGCGCGCCTGCGTGATGCTGTCGTTCAGATTCGGGCGATGCTCGAGGGTGCGTCTGAGGACGAGACGATCGAGCGCTTGCGTTCGCAGGCCCGCAAGGGTTCCACGTTCGCATCGGGTAGAAAACGCCAGGGTGCACGGTTTAAGAAATAGCGAACAGGCCCCGAGTTCCCTGTGGAGCTCGGGGCCTGTGTCTTTTGCGCGCTGGAATTCGTTCGCTAGAGGTCTGCGATCAGGGCTTCGGCACAACGGATACCGTCGGTGGCCGCGCTCATGATGCCTCCGGCATATCCAGCTCCCTCACCACAAGGGTAGAGGCCCGGGGTCGACACGGCATGGCACGTTCGGTCTCGGGTGACAGTGACCGGTGAGCTCGAACGAGTCTCCACGCCGGTAAGAACGGCATCGGGGCGGTCGTAGCCCCGTAGCTTTTTTCCGAGTAGGGGAAGTCCCAGGCGGAGCGACTCGACGATATGCTGCGGCAGGGCTTCGTCAATTGCCGTCCAGGTCACACCGAGCGGATAGGTGGGCTTTACCTTTCCGGGCGCCTTGCTGGCGCGTCCTGCGAGGAAATCTCCGACGAGTTGTGCCGGTGCGTTCCAGTTGGAACCGCCCAGGCGATAGGCGGCCGCCTCGCAGGCGCGCTGGAGCTCGATGCCGGCGAGCGGGTCATCGTCGGGAAGGTCCTCAGGCGTGACGTTAACGAGCAGGGCGGCATTTGCGTTACGGCCGTCGCGGGCATTGAGGCTGGCGCCGTTGACGCACAGGTGGCCCTGCTCGGAAGAGGCGGCGACAACCTGCCCGCCGGGGCACATGCAAAACGAGAACACGCTGCGGCCGTTGGGAAGATGGGCGACGAGTTTGTAGGGGGCTGCTCCGAGGGCAGGATGTCCCGCCGAGGCTCCATATTGGGCTCGGTCGATGTCGCGCTGCGGATGCTCGATGCGAACGCCCATGGCAAAGGTCTTTTGTGCGAGGGCCACGTTGTGGTCCTTAAGGAGTTCAAAAATATCGCGAGCAGAATGCCCGCAGGCGAGGATGAGGTGCTTTGTCTCAATTGGCTCGTAAGCGGCGTCTTGGGACGATTGGACATCAATACCGGTGATGGCGCCAGACGCGTCGATGCGAATGTCGACGAGTTTTGTTCGATAACGGACGATACCTCCGAGCTGCTCGATGCGCTGGGATATAGCGGTAACAACCGTGGGAAGGATGTCGGAGCCAATGTGCGGCTTGGCATCCCACAGAATATTGCGGGGCGCACCCGCCTCGACGAAGGTATCGAGGATGAGGCGATGGGCGGGATTTTTGGTTCCCGTATTGAGCTTGCCGTCCGAGAAGGTCCCCGCGCCGCCCAGGCCAAACTGGATATTGCTCTCGGGGTCGAGGATACGCTCCTTTAGAAAGAGGTCGATCGCATGCGAGCGGCGAAATGCCGGGTCGCCGCGCTCGATGAGCAAGGGCTTCAGACCCGCTTCGGCAAGGGTGAGTGCGGCGAAAAGGCCGGCACATCCGGCACCGACGACGACGGGGCGCTCTTTGGGTGCGCTAGAAACGGGGGAGGGGAATGAAGGCTCATCGTCTTCTATCGCGCGTACGCGCGAGCGGTCACGCTCGGCAACGCTGTCGACCGCTTCTCGCTCGAGGTGGGGACTAGTCAGCTCAACACGAAAGCTCAGGATAAAATGGACGTCTCGTTTTTTGCGAGCGTCGATTGACTTGCGGTGGAGCTCGATGGACTTGATCTCGGAGTCCTTGCAACGCAGGACGCGCTTGGCGAATCGCTTGCCAACAATGAGGCAGGCATTTTCATCGCCGGCTTCATCGAGTGACGCGTTGACTTGGGTGAGTTCGATCATCGAGGTCTCCTTAGAGGCAAGAAAGAGGCCGTCCGGTATCCCAGACGGCCCGAATGCGTTTTTGATTATAGACTGTGCGGCTACAGGCTGCTTGCAGCGCGAATGCCCGAGATCCAGGCCCACGCAAGGTTAAAGCCTCCGCAATCGGCGTCGATGTCGAGCGCTTCGCCGCAGACGTAAAGCGGGGCGTCGACAACGCTGCACGCGTGTAGACTGGGTGTTGAGATGCTCTCGACAGATACGCCACCACGCGTGACCTGCGCCGAGCGCTCCTCGGCTGTTCCCTCGACGAGCAACTTAAAGTGCTTGAGGAACGAGACCAGGTGGACGACATCGTTGGAGCCTGGATGGCACTGCTCGAACGCTGTGCAGACGACGCGGGAGAGTTGCGGGGCGAGCATGCCGTCGAGCCAACGGGGATCGCGGGGCGAAAAGCCGCCGAGCAGCTCAACGCGCCGGTTAAGCATATCGAGCAACTCGTCTTTAGAGAGGTCGGGGAAAACGTCGAGCAAGATCGTATCGCCGCGCTGGATACGACGGGAGAGGTTGAAGACAGCGACGCCCGAGATACCGAAGGTTCGAAACAGTACTTCACCGTCTTCGTGCCAGAGCTCACTATGGTTACGGGTGAGCGTCAAGCGGGCGCGGACGCGCAGACCATCCAACGTCTTGAGTGCCGCCCGATCGCCGACGACCGTTGCCGATACGGGGCAGAGGATGGGGCGCAGCGAAGTGAGGGGGAGGCTAAACGTATCGGCGATACCGGTGGGGTTGCCACCCGTGGCGATAATTACGGCATGTGCCTCCAGGGCCTCGTTCTTGCGAGGGACATCGGCGAGTGCTTTCCGAAGCGAGCGGAGCTCCGATTTTCGGTCGTCGTGCTTTTTTGCCTTGAGCGCCCGCGCTGGACGGTTTATTTGGAGTGCCCAGCCTTCGGAAGCTTTGTGCGCCGAGGCAACGTTGGCCCCGCAGACTAAGGTGATACCTAGGCGGTCGCAAACGTTGAGAAGCGCGTCGCGTACCGATTCGGCGCGAAGGGAGCGCGGGTACAGCCGGCCTTCCTCGGAGGTTGTCATGATGCCCAGCGAGGAGAAGAAACCCATAAGCTCTTGTTCGGGCTGGGGGCCCATGACGGATTCGACGAATGCGGGGTGGTTATACCGCTGTGGATCAATCGATTCGTTGGAGAGGTTGCAGCGACCGTTGCCGGTCGCAAGGAGCTTAAGGCCGCAGGCGACATCGCGCTCAACGATGCAGACGCTTTTGCCAGCGCGTGCGGCCGTAATGGCGGCGGCGAGGCCTGAAGCCCCGCCGCCGATTACCAGGACGTCATAGAAGGCGCTCGTGTTCACTTAGGCCTCGTCGGTCTCGTGCGGGGCAATGGCCTCGACGGCAGAGACTGCCTGGGGCAACATGCCATCGGGCAGCGCGGTCTCGACCTCGCCCTTATCGCAGGCCTCGGCGAGTGCCGGATTAATGGGAAGCTGGCCCAAGATGTCGAGGTTATAGCGCTCTGCGACCTCGGGGAGCTTGCTCTTGCCAAAGACCTCGATCTTCTTGCCGCAGTCGGGGCACTCAATATAGCTCATGTTCTCGACAATGCCCAGAATGGGGACGTTCATCTTCTCGGCCATGTTAACCGCCTTGGCGACGATCATCGAGACCAGATCCTGCGGGCTCGTGACGATGACGATGCCGTCGACGGGCAGCGACTGGAAGACGGTGAGCGCGACGTCGCCTGTTCCCGGAGGCATGTCGACCAGCAGATAGTCGATGGGGCCCCACGAGGTCTCGCTCCAGAACTGCCTAATGGCGCCTGCGATGACAGGACCGCGCCAAAGGACGGGGTCGGTCTCGTTTTGGAGCAGCAGGTTGGAGCTCATGACCTTGACGCCGTGCTCGGAGATTTCGGGCAGCATAAGGTTGCCAAGGGCATGGACGTGGCGTCCGCTCATACCGAACATCTTGGGGATAGAGGGACCGGTGATGTCGGCATCGAGGACGCCGACCTTGTGGCCGTGACGGGCAAGCTCGGTGGCGATGGCACCGGTGACAAACGACTTGCCGACACCGCCCTTGCCGGAAAGCACGGCGATGACGCGTTTGACCTCGGACAGCGTGTTCTCCTCAAATTGCGACGGCGACGTTTGTCCGCCGGCGGCCTGTGCGTGCTCGCAACCCATGTATGACTCCTTTGTATATGTTGGGGCCGGAGCCCCGTGATGTGACACGAGCGTCATTGTACCCTCGTTTGCGAGCGGGAGTCATTTGTGATGCATTTGGGCCGAGTGTGCTTGCAATACGATGGGCCCAAGCGAATGAGCGGGCTTACTGAACTTTGCTGGCGAACTCGAGGTATTGCATGCGCTGCAGCTTGTCGATCGTCGAGGCGTATGGGCTGTCTTCAGATTCCAAATCGTAGCGCAGCCCGTCGGCACCAAGATAGCCGGCGACATTGATGGTGGGCACATCTGACCTTGTTGCAAGCAGAGCCTTTTGATAGTCGGTGAGCGGGGCGCCGATCTTATTAAGGGTAATGGCTGCAATCTCGTTTGCCCCGACGGTGTCGTAGACGTTGAGCTCGGTATTGCCGGCGATTTCATAGTTAGCCCAGACGAAATAGGTCGACTGATAGATACGGAAAGCGTGGCTTGCCGTATCTTCCTGAGGGTACAGCTCGTCGTTGAGAGTCGTTGCGGCGCTCGGCTGATGGTCGCCAAAAAAGACAAGGACAACCGGTCTTCCGATATTGCGGAGCTCGTTGATAAAGTACTCGAGGTCCCGGTCGGATGCGTTGATGCAGGTAAGATAGGTGTTGAGCGCGCTATTGGCGCCCTCGCTGGCTCCCTCGACCCAATAGTTTGTCAGCTCTTCGGCGGGAACGGTGCCATAGTCGTAGCCGCCGTGATTTTGCATCGTGACGTCAAAGATGAACTGCGGGGCTTCGTCGGTTCTAAGCAGGTCGAGTATCTTGTCGTAGGTGGCGTAGTCGCATACGCCGGCATGGTAACAGGGCGCACCTTCGAAATCGCCGATTGAAAGAAAGTCTCCAAAGCCCAGCTGCTGATAGATTTTATCTCGATGGTAGTTGACGGGGTTTTGCGGGTGCATAGCGGTAGCGGTATACCCAAGCTCCTTAAGGTCCTTTGCCAGGCTGTTGACGCCATTCATCTGATATAGCTGATAGGGGATTTTGCCTAATCCGACAAAGGCCGTTGTCGCTCCGGTCAAAAATTCGAATTCGGAGTTCGCCGTTCCGCCACCGGCGACCGAAGCGAGCATGGTGCCGCGAACAAGTGTGTCGGGAAGCGAGTTGTAGAATGCGGGGCCGGTGTACCCGGCCGCCTGGAGCTGCTCAAAGCACGAAAGGTCGCTAAAACTCTCGTTCATGACGGCAACAATCGTCGGCTTGATTTCATTGAACTGGGCAACGGCCGCCGCGCGCTGCTCGCTCGAGCCATACGTGCTGTCGTAGGTGGCGGCGAGCTCTTGCTCGATGCTCTGCGCCTCATCGGGCGTATAGTCTTCGGGCTTCTCAATGGGCAACTCGTTGACCATTTCGGTGAACGAAGTGATAAAACCCTGAGACGCATACGTGGTGATGGGCTGCCAACGGTCAAATCCAAAATTCAGCGCCTGCTCCAAGTCGATGCTGGAAAAGCCCGAGAGCCCCACAACGGTCACTAGCAGAAAAGCGCAGAGGTTAGCGGCGATTGCGGGGAAGACATGGGTGGGCGTACGGAGCTTTCTCGGTCGAATAAGCGAAAGAAGCCCCAGGGAAATCTCTAGCAGGGCTAGAGAGGTTACGATTCCGGCGGTAAAGGTAAACTCGTATCCCTCGCTCACTTCCATTGCGGTGCCAAGGGCCAAGATATCGCTTGGCAGGATGGCCTCGCCTTTAAACGTTATGACGAAGTGCTCGGCAATGCCAAGGATGCAACAGACGACGGGCACGAGGACCATGACGCCTCCATGACGCTGTCCCAGCAAATAAAGGGAGAGCAGAACCGTCGCGAGCAGCCCGACGGAAAACCCGAATGAGTTGGCGGGAATGCGATAGAACGTTTCGTTGCAGGAAATTTCGAGTGAAACGAACGAGAGCGCTGAAACAGCGGCGATGACAAGGATGTCACGGCAAATACAGGCAACCGTTCCCGTCGCAAGATCGGTTTGGTCGATAAGTCCCGAAACCAAAGGCTCGACAAGAAGTATGACGGCGGCAGCACCGAGCGCCGAATAAGAAAGGACCCATAGGGAACTGCCCTCATTTACGAGCAATTGATTCGTAATCCATGCAGCTACCATGCCGAGCGGGATGAGGAGCGTCGCGCACCAAAAGACGCGGGCAATGGGCGGCTTTTCATTGTGTTTGATTGAAAAATACACGCGCACGACGACGGTGGCCACGATAAGGACGGCGATGAATATGGGCAGATTGGCCATGTCGCTCGAAGTGATTTCAAGGGGGATATCTTCGGTCATGGACGTTCCTCTGTTACAGCAAATTAAGTTCAGTGATTAGATTACTGTAACCTTTCCACGGCATTTCGAGAAACAAAGCGCCCGATACGCAAAGCTAAAGGTCTGCGAATCTTGTATTACGAACATCTGTGCGCGTCGAGTGCGCTAAACTCATCGGCAGTATGATTCGATGCAATAGGAGGCAAGGAGCTTCCATGTCTGATTCTTCTATCGTTATTCGCGGCGCTCGTGAGCACAACCTCCGTGATATCGATGTTTCCATTCCGCGTGACCAACTCGTGGTCATTACCGGTCTTTCTGGCTCGGGCAAGAGCTCGCTGGCATTTGACACTATCTATGCCGAGGGCCAGCGTCGATACGTCGAGAGCCTTTCGAGCTATGCGCGCCAGTTCTTGGGCCAGATGGACAAACCCGACTTGGATTCAATCGACGGCCTTTCGCCGGCGGTGTCGATCGATCAAAAGACGACGTCTAAAAACCCTCGCTCGACGGTTGGCACCGTAACCGAGATTTATGACTATCTGCGCCTGCTGTTCGCCCGTGTGGGCACCCCGCACTGTCCCGAATGCGGCCGCGTCATTGAGCGCCAGACGACCGACCAGGTTGCCGACAAGGTCTTGGCGGCGGGGGAGGGTCGCCGCGCGTTTGTGCTGGCACCGGTGGTGCGCGGGCGAAAAGGCGAGTACACCAAACTGTTTGAGGACCTTCGCGCCGAGGGCTTTAGCCGCGTGCGTGTCGACGGTGAAGTGCGCTCACTCGACGATCCAATCGATCTGGACAAGAAGTTCAAGCACGATATCGAGGTCGTGGTCGATCGCATCGTGATCCGTGAGAACTCTCTGGGCCGTATCGCCGAGTCCGTTGAGCAGGCGACCGCGCTGGCTCACGGCAATGTAAATGTGTACATGCTGCCCGATCGTGATGCTCCCGAGGGGACCGAGGGCGAGCTGCTGGAGTATTCGTTGGCCTTGGCGTGCCCGGAGCATGGACACTCCATCGACGATCTTCAGCCGCGTGATTTTTCGTTTAACGCTCCCTATGGCGCATGTCCTGAGTGCGACGGCCTGGGCTTTAAGAAAACCGTTGATGCCGAGGCGCTGATCGAGGACCCCTCGAAGTCCATTGCCGACGGAGTCTTTGGTAGCCTGTTTGGCAATTCGAACTACTACCCGCAGATTTTTGCTGCGGTCTGTAAACACTTTAAGGTAAGCGCTGATACGCCGTGGGAGGACTTGCCCCCTCGCGTGCGTCGTACATTCTTGGATGGCCTGGGCGATACGAAGATCTCGGTTGACTACCAAAAGCTCGACGGACGTCGTAGCCAGTGGGATACCAAGTTTTCGGGCGTTCGCAACATCCTGTACGAACGCTATACCGAGACGACGAACGAGAACACCAAGGCGCGCTTGGAGAAGTACATTCGCGAGGAACCGTGCTCGAGCTGCCACGGCGCTCGTTTGCGCCCTGAGATGCTCGCCGTCACCGTGGGCGGCAAGTCCATTTACGAGGTTTGCTGCCTGTCGTGCCGTGAGTCGCTCGAGTTTTTTGAGGGCCTGGAGCTCACCGAGCGCCAACAGTTTATCGGCGGGCGCATCGTCAAGGAAATCCTGGAGCGCTTGCGTTTTCTGGTCGATGTTGGACTCGACTATCTGACGCTCGATCGTGCCTCGGCGACGCTTTCTGGTGGCGAGGCGCAGCGTATTCGCCTGGCAACGCAGATCGGCGCGGGTCTCATGGGCGTGCTCTATATTCTAGACGAGCCATCGATCGGCCTTCATCAGCGCGATAACGAGCGCCTGATCAAGACCCTTGAGCGCCTGCGCGATATCGGCAATACCGTCATCGTCGTCGAACACGACGAGGACACGATCCGTGCCGCCGACTACGTAATCGACATGGGGCCCGGCGCCGGCGTCAACGGCGGACACGTAGTCGCGGC
Source organism: Collinsella sp. HCP3S3_D1 (assembly GCF_052064015.1). Taxonomy (NCBI): domain Bacteria; kingdom Bacillati; phylum Actinomycetota; class Coriobacteriia; order Coriobacteriales; family Coriobacteriaceae; genus Collinsella; species Collinsella sp. HCP3S3_D1. Next base: position 130,739 of record NZ_JBQHWK010000001.1, on the reverse strand, counting down.
GGGAACGCCTGCCGATATCATGGCGTGTCCTGAGTCGATGACGGGCGCTTATCTGACCGGCAAACGAATGATCCGGGTGCCTGATGAACGGCGCAAGCCCGGTCGCGGCTGCCTTAAAATTACGGGCGCTCGAGCTAACAACCTCAAAAACGTTACTGCCAAGATCGAGTTTGGTACGCTTACGGTTGTTACCGGCGTGTCGGGATCGGGCAAGAGCTCCCTGGTTACCGACACCATTGCGCCTGCCCTTACGAATGCTATTCACCGTTCGACGCGCCCTGTGGGTCCGTATAAGAAAATCGAGGGCATCGAGTGTATCGATAAGGTTATCGATATCGACCAGTCGCCGATTGGCCGCACACCGCGTTCCAACCCTGCTACCTATATTGGCCTGTGGGATGATCTTCGCGCGCTGTTTGCGAGTACGCCGGAGTCGAAGGCGCGCGGCTACTCGCCGGGTCGTTTCTCCTTTAATGTGAGTGGCGGGCGCTGTGAGGCGTGCAAGGGCGACGGACAGATCAAGATCGAGATGCACTTCCTTCCCGATATCTACGTTCCCTGCGAAGTTTGCGGCGGTAAACGCTACAACCGCGAGACACTCGAGGTCACCTACCGTGGCAAGACCATCTCGGACGTGCTCGACATGAGCGTCACCGAGGCGCTGGCCTTCTTTGGGAATATCCCGCAGATTAAGCGCAAGCTTCAGACTTTGTATGACGTTGGCTTGGGCTATGTGAGTTTGGGGCAGCCTGCCACGACGCTTTCGGGCGGCGAGGCGCAGCGTGTGAAACTCGCCAAGGAGCTTCATCGACGCCAGACGGGCAAGACGTTCTATATTTTGGACGAGCCGACGACCGGCCTTCATTTTGAGGACGTCCGCCAGCTGCTCGATGTGCTGCAGCGCTTGGTCGATGCGGGCAACACGGTGCTGGTGATTGAACACAACCTTGATGTCATCAAGGTTGCCGACCGCCTGATCGATATGGGTCCCGAGGGCGGCAATGGCGGCGGAACCGTCGTGGTCTCGGGTACGCCGGAGCAGGTCGCGGCATGTTCGCAGAGTTACACGGGCAAGTTCTTGGCACCGCTGCTCAAGCGCGACCGCGAGCGTCAGGCACAACTCGACGCCCAGTAAAGAGACGCCGTCGTACGAGAAGCGCCACCGATTCCTTTCGATTCGGTGGCGCTTCTGTGTGTCGAGATGACGTATGCGGCTAAATTGGACATATACTTAGGCGTTACGTTCGAATGCGAGGGAAGGGACATGCCATGGCAAAGGCTGCAAAGACGCCGAAAACCAATGCGATGCGCGAGCTGGAAAACGCCGGCATCTCCTATATTCTCCATACGTATGAAGACGATGGCGATGAGTCGGTGGGTTTAGGCGTCGCAATTTTGGAACAACTTGGCGAGGAGCCTGGCCAGGGGTTTAAGACCTTGGTTTGCGTGACGCCGTCCAACGAACACGTTGTGTGCTGTATTCCCGTTGCCGACGAGCTTGACCTAAAGGCCGCCGCGCGCGCCGCTGGTGAAAAGTCGCTGACCATGATGCATGTCAAGGACTTGCTTGCCGCGACGGGGTATGTCCGGGGCGGCTGCAGTCCAGTCGGCATGAAAAAACGCTTTCGGACGCTGATCGATGAGACATGCGTCCTTTGGGATACCATTTTTATCTCAGGCGGTAAGCGTGGCTATCAACTTGAGCTTGCCCCCGACGACTTAGTTGCATTTTGCAGGGCGACGGTTGCCCCGATCACGAGAGAGGACTGAGCGATGCCGCAGGAAGAATCGAAGCGCGGAGCTCACTTTGCAAAGGGTTCGGCTTCTCAGACGCCCGCGCCTGAGGCTTCTTCGGTCGATGACCAGATTCGAAACGCTTGGTCCGTTGCTGCAGATCCAGGGGAGACAGCTGTGTATTTGCGTGCCGCCGGTGCCGGTACGGTGCCTCCCCGTACGATTCTCTCTTCGGCTCGTCCCGATGAGACGGCGGTGTTTTTGGCCGCGGCTCAACCCCGTGCCGGACGGATGCCTGACGCCGGGGCGTCTCGTGCGCCGCGTCCCGATGAGACGGCGGTGTTTTTGATGGCGGCTCAGGGAAAGGGCGCACTGCAGGGTGTCCCAGCCGATCGTCCCGCGAGGCCTGCAACCGACGGTGATGGCGAGCAGTTGCTTTTGGATGACGAGTGGTCACCGCTCGGCTCGACCGATCCGGTCGAGGGCGTTGCTGTTGAGGACGATGATTGGGATCTATTGTCGTTTTCTGGTCGAACCGCTGCCGCCAGGGAAGTTGACACGGTGTTTGGTAATAATGCCGTAGCTAACGATGACGCTTCGTTTGACAGCGATGTCACGCCTGTTGACGGAGCTTTTTCTGCCGATGATGCCGTTTTGGTCGACGACCCCTTCGCGATAATCGATGACCCTGATATCGAGGTTGATTCTCGACAACACACTGAAGTCAGCCCCCAATCACAGGACGACGTAGATGATATGGGCTCGTCGGACTACTCTACGGTTGGCCGTTCTGCCGGCCTCATGACTGCACTGACCATCGTGTCGCGCGTCACCGGGTTTATCCGTACTTGGGCTATGGCTGCCGCCATCGGCATGTCGCTGCTCTCGTCTTCCTATCAGGTCGCCAACAACCTGCCCAATATGCTCTATGAGCTCGTGATGGGCGGTATGTTGGTTACCGCCTTTTTGCCGGTGTACATGGGCGTGCGTCGTGAGCAGGGTCGCGACGCCTCAAACGAATACGTAGGTAATCTGCTCGGCATCCTGCTTTTGCTGCTGGGCGGCATTTCGGTGTTGGGCACCGTGTTTGCTCCGGGCTTTATCTGGACGCAGTCGTTCCTTTCGGGCGATGGCGGAAGCATGGATACCGCTGCATTCATGTTCCGTTTCTTTGCCATTCAGATTTTGTTCTACGGCTTGGGCTCGGTGTTCTCGGGCGTTCTTAACGCGCATCGTGACTACTTTTGGTCGACGTTCGCCCCGGTACTCAACAATGTGATTGTCATTGCGAGTTTTATGGGCTTCGCTCCCGTATCTGCCTGCTTTGGTGAGCAGACGGGCGTCGTTTTGATTTCGCTCGGCACGACGCTTGGCGTTTTTGTCCAGATGGCGTGCCAGATTCCCGCACTCGGTAAGCATGGTGTCCGGCCTCATATTCATATCGACTTTAAGGATCCTGCACTGCGACAGACGCTCGCGCTCGGCGTCCCGACGTTGCTCGCTACGGTATGCATGTTCGTGTCGACTTCCATTACCAACGCAGCCGCGCTGGTGGTGCAGCCCGAGACCGGTCCTTCTGTAATTGCCTATGCGCGCCTTTGGTACACACTGCCTTATGCCTTGATAGCCGCCTCGCTCTCGACGGCGCTTTATACCGAGCTTTCGCACGATGCCCAGGAAAAGGATTATGACAGCGTGCGCGTTGGTATCTCGCGCGGCGTGGCCCAGATGCTCTTCTTCCTGATTCCTTTCGCGCTATATCTCATGGTGTTTGCCCGTCCGCTCAACATGATTTATTGCGCCGGCAAGTTCGACGAGTCGGGTGTGGCGCTTGTGTCCGAGTTTCTGGTTTATCTGGCGCTCTCCCTGCCGCTCTACGGCGTGGTCGTGTTGATGCAGAAGAGCTTCTCGGCGCTGCTCGACATGAAGCCCTATAGCCGCTATTGCCTATACTCTGCCATCGGCCAGGCTGGTTCGGTTCTGCTGTTTGGTGTGGTGCTGGGCTATGGCATGCCTGCGATTGCGATGTCGTATGTTGTCGACTATGTGATTCTGGTCGGCTGTTCGCTGTGGTGGCTGCGTCGTCGTCTGCAGGGTCTTCAGGTTAAATCTATTCTGCACGGCTGCTTCTATGGCCTTTTGCTCGGCGGCCTGGGTGCCGCAGCGGGTGCCGGCGTTTTGTGGGCGCTCGAGAGTTTTGTCGGAGCGCTTGGCGGATCGATTCTTATTACCTTGGGCTATGTTTGCATCGCGGGCATGGTTTCGCTTGCCGTGACTTTTGGCCTTGCCGTCCTTCTAAAGATGCCTGAGGTCTCCGCGCTTCTTCGCCGCAGGTAGGCAATCGTGGCAGGTCATGACAACATTCCAACGCTTGCCGAACAGGTTTCGCGTGTGCCCATGCAGCCTGGCTGCTACCTTTGGAAAGATGCCAAGGGCGATGTCATTTACGTTGGCAAGGCTAAAAATCTGCGCTCGCGCATGCGTCAATATGTGACGCTGCAGGACGAGCGCCAAAAGATTCCACTGATGATGCAGCTGGTTGCGAGCTTTGACTATATCGTTGTCGAGAACGAGCACGAGGCGCTGGTGCTCGAGCGCAACCTGATCGGTCAATATCATCCGTACTTTAATGTCGACCTTAAGGACGATAAGAGCTATCCCTTTATCGCTATCACCAAGAGCGATCTGTTCCCAGCTATTAAATATACTCGTGAGCGTCATAAGCCGGGAACGCGTTATTTTGGTCCCTACACCGACAGCCGCGCGGCGCGCGAGACCATTGATACGCTGCGCAAGGTAATCCCGATCTGCTCGGCTTCTTGTGCGGAATGGCGTCGATGCCGCCGTATCGTCGAGTCCCACAAGGGCGAAGAAGATATCGTCAATATGATTTGCGCTCAAAACGGGCGTCCCTGCTTTGACTTCCATGTTGGCCGCGGTCCGGGGGCATGCGTCGGTGCGATCTCTCCAGCCGACTATGCTAAAAACGTTAAACGTGTCGAGCGATTTTTGTCGGGCCATCGTAAAGATGTCGTTGATGAGCTTACATCCGAGATGACGGACGCCGCCGAAGCGCTCGATTTTGAGCGGGCGGCGCGCGTCAAGCGTCGCTTGGAAGTTATTAGGGGCCTGGACGACCGACAGCAGGTCGTTTTTCCGTCGAGTGTCGATCTCGATGTGATTGGTTTCTATCGAGAAGAGACCATTTCGGCCGCCTGCGTGTTTGTTGTGCGCGAGGGGCGAACGGTTCGAACCTGTGAGTTCATTCTCGATAAGGGCCTGGATGTCGATGAAGAGGAGCTTCAGTCGGGCTTTCTCAAGCGCTATTACGACGAGACGGCTGATATTCCAGCCGAGGTGAACCTTTCCGTCGAGCTTGAGGATGCGGAGGCGCTAGGGGAATGGCTTTCGGACAAGCGCGAGCGTTCCTGTCATCTCCATAGGCCTCAGCGCGGCGAAAAACACCGGTTGCTCGATATGGCATCTAAAAATGCGCGTCATGCCCTCATGCGTTATATGATGCGCACGGGATACGCCGACGATCGCACCAATCGAGCGCTCCTAGAGCTTGAGAGCGCCTTGGCGCTACCTGCGCCGCCAATGCGAATCGAGTGCTTCGATATCTCTACGCTTCATGGCACCTTTACGGTTGCCTCGATGGTGGTGTTTACCAACGGCCACGCCGACAAGAGCCAATACCGCCGCTTTAAAATCCAGGCCGAATTGGACGAGGCGAACGACTTCGTTTCGATGTCCGAGGTTTTGGGGCGTCGCTATGCTCCCGAGCGGATGACCGACGAACGTTTTGGCTCGCGCCCCGATTTGCTCGTTGTCGACGGCGGCAAGCCGCAATTGACGGCTGCAATTAAGCAACTTGAGGCCCTTGGGCTCGATATACCAGTTTGTGGTTTGGCAAAGGCCGATGAGGAGGTTTTCGTGCCTTGGGACGAGACTCCTGTCGTACTTCCGACCGGGTCTGCGTCGCTCTATCTCATCAAGCAGGTGCGCGACGAATCGCACCGTTTTGCCATCACGTTCCATCGCGAATTGCGCGATAAAGCCATGACGGTCTCGGTACTCGATGACGTTCCAGGCGTGGGACCCACTAGAAAACGTGCAATTATGCGCCATTTTGGCTCGATGAAGCGGTTGCGCGCGGCGAGTGAGCAAGAGATCGCGGAAGTTCGCGGCATACCTGCCGATGTTGCCAAGGCGGTCCACGAGGCGCTTGTTGCATGGAATGCCGAGCGCGCCGAGGCCGCGGCTGGCCATTCCGATAGCTAAACACGAGCATAAACAACTGATATACATGATTGCGCGATTTTCAACCATTTATTTCGCCATGATTGCCTGCTGGTTTCGGGTTTTATTAACGCTAAAACGTTTGACTAACCCAAGCGAAAACCCTGCTATCCTGCGGGTTGACGAAGACTGATATCTCACCTCGCCGATACATACTGTCTGCTGTATCGTTTGTCAACGAATTCGGTGAACGGTAGTAAATACCGTTCAAGCGTATGTATGTATCGGTCGCCGAGCGCGGCACCTCAGTTGGGTTTGTCGGTAGGTAAGGTATATATCGTCCGCAAGTTGCGCGGGGGCAAGTTTAGGTGCTCCCGGGTAAGATTCTCTATTGATAGGAGAAGACATGGCCATCATCAATAAGGGTATGTCCAGGCGTTCGTTCCTCGGCCTCACCGGCAGCGTCGCTGCTGTCGCCGGCTTTGGTCTCACTGGCTGCGGTGGCAGCTCTAGCGACGAGGGTTCCGCTCCCGCCGATTCCGCCAACCGTGGCGGCGGCGTGATCACCGCCGGTTCCGCTTACGCTCCGTCCAGCTTCGACCCCGCCAGCACCGGCTCCGCCGTGGGCCTGGGCGCTAACTGGCACGTCGTCGAGGGCCTCTACGGCATCGATTACCACGACTACAGCACTTTCAACGAGCTCGCCACCGATGATCCCAAGTCCGTGGACGACACCACCTTCGAGGTCACCATCCGCAAGGGCGCCAAATTCTCCGATGGCACCGAGGTTACCGCTGACGACGTCGTCGCCTCCTACACCGCTTGCGCCGCTTCTGCCACCTACGCTCCGTTCTTCCAGCCTTTCGAGTCCATCGAGGCCAAGGATGCCAGCACCGTGACGGTCAAGACCAAGGTCCCCAACTTCTCCCTGCTCAAGGATCGTCTGGCCATCATTCGCGTTACTCCTGCCGCCCAGAGCGAGGAGGATCGCGCCAAGCAGCCGATCGGCTCCGGCCCCTGGATGTACGATTCTATCTCCGATACCGAGATCACCCTGGTTCCCAACCCCGAGTACAACGGTGAGTATGCTGCCGAGGATAAGAAGATCCAGTACAGCATCCTGACCGACCCCACCGCTCGCGTCACCGCTCAGCAGGAAGGCTCCACGCTCGTCATGGAGCTCGTTACCGCTGATGCCGTCGACCAGCTCGAGGGCGCCGGCTGCAAGATCGACAACGTCCAGGGCTTCGGCACCCGCTTCATCATGTTCAACGTCGCCAAGGAGCCTTGGAACGACGTCAAGGTCCGTCAGGCTGTCATGTATGCGCTCGACACCGAGAAGATGATCAGCAACACCTTCGCCGGCCTTGCTACCGCTGCCAGCTGCTACCTGCCCAAGAGCTTCACCAACTATCATGAGGCCTCCACGGTGTACAAGACCGACGCCAAGAAGGCCAAGAAGCTTATCGAGGAGTCCGGTATCACCCCGGGCGCCATTACCCTGCGCACCACCGATAACGAGCAGATCAAGGGTATGGCTGCCCAGGTCAAGAACGACCTCGACGCTCTCGGCTTCGATGTGACCATCCAGACCGATACTTCGCCGGCCACCTATGCTGCCATCGACGGCGGCGAGGCCTACGATATCCTCCTTGCCCCTGGCGATCCTTCCTGCTTCGGCGCAGACCCCGACCTGCTGCTCAACTGGTGGTACGGCGACAACGTCTGGATGCAGACCCGTTGCCCGTGGAAGGAGTCCGCTGAGTGGCAGAAGCTCCACGGCCTTATGGACGAGGCTCTTGCCGCCGAGGGCGACGAGCAGCAGAAGAAGTGGAACGAGTGCTTCGACATCATCGCCGACAACGCCGTTCTGTACCCCGTTGTCCACGTTAAGACCGTCTCCGCTTCCTGGAACGACCCGTCCACTGCGCCCAACGGCGAGGCCCTCGATGGCTTCAAGGGCATCGGCACGACGAGCATGTCCTTTAAGGGTGTCGCGACCGTCAAGGCGTAAGACTCGCTTGAGTCTATATGCAGGATGTCGGCCGTTGGGACCGTATCCTCATAGTTGAAACAAAGACCCGGGCGGCAACGATGTCGCTCGGGTCTTGTAATGAGTGTCCGTACTCATATACCAGTTGGTCCTACCGACAAAAGAAAGGGGAGAGAACGTGAACAACTTTCTACGTTTGATTGGAAGGCGTCTCGTGGCGCTGCCGATCATGGCATTGGGCGTCACCGTCCTGGTGTTCTTCCTTATGTCGTTCTCCAAGACCGACCCCGCCTACACGGCGTTGGGTGACGGTGCCTCGCCCGAGGCGGTTGCCGAGTACCATGAGAAGTATGGTCTGGACGACCCCTGGCCCGTGCGCTACGTGCGCTATATGGGCAATTTGATCCATGGCGACATGGGCACCTATGGTGCTGCTCGCAACTCCGTTGCCAAGCGCATCTCCACGGCCCTACCCGTCACGATGCAGCTGACCTTCATCGGTCTTGCCATCGGTGCGGTCGTATCGTTTTTGCTCGGCGTCATCGCGGCCCTGTATCGCGATAAATGGCCGGACCAAGTGATCCGCGTCTTTTCCATCGCCGGCTTGGCAACCCCGTCGTTCTGGCTTGCCGTTCTGTTGATCCTGCTGTTCTCTTCCTACCTTAAGGTACTCCCGGCATCGGGTGCCCTGCCGCACTTCACCACGAATCCGGCTGGCTATCTGGGACGCATGATCATGCCCGCCATCGCCTTGGCATTTCCGCTGACGGGTCAGATGACTCGTATCGTGCGTACCGCCATGGTCGAGGAGCTCGACAAGGACTATGTCCGTATGGCTCGCGGCGCCGGCGTTCCCGAGAAGGTCGTCGTCGGCATCAACGTTCTTCGCAACGCGCTGATCACCCCGGTCACCACCCTCGGTCTTAAGATTGGCTATCTCATGGGCGGCGCCGTCGTCATCGAGGTCATCTTCAACCTCCCCGGCATGGGTACTGCGATCCTGCAGGGCGTTCAGGGCAACGAGGCGAACCTGGTTCAGGGCGTCGTCATCGTCGTTGCTCTTGCCTTCATCATCATCAACATCGTGGTTGACATGCTCTACCTGCTCATCAACCCGCGCATCAGGACGGTGTAGATTATGGTAAAGATTCGAGAGAAGCAAACCGAGCAGCTCGAGAAGGCTGCCTCCAAGGGGCTCAAGCTCGGTGGCTGGAAGAAGATGACGCTGTCTTCTAAGATTGCCGCCATCGTGCTGGTGCTGGTCGCCCTGACTGCGATTCTTGCCCCCGTTCTTGCCCCCTATAGCCCGGTCGAGATCTTTACGGCTCGCCAGGCTCCCGGCAACGGGTTTATCTTCGGAACCGACGACAAGGGCCGTGACATCCTTTCGCGTATGCTCTACGGTGGCCGTTACTCGCTGATCATCGGCTTTGGTGCTACCGCTATGGCTCTGGTCTGTGGCTCCGTTGTCGGTGCTCTTGCTGCGGTTTCGCGCAAGGCCGTCTCCGAGACGATTATGCGCATCCTGGACATCATCATGTCTGTCCCGGGTATCGCCCTCGCAGCCGTCTTCGTTTCCATCCTGGGCAACTCCGTGCCGTCGATTATCTTTGCGATCGGCTTTATGTACACCCCGCAGATCGCCCGTATCGTGCGTGCCAACATCGTATCCGAGTACGGTGAGGACTATGTCCGCGCGGTCATCGTCTCCGGCGCCAAGGCTCCGTGGATTCTGATCAAGCACGTTCTTCGTAACTGCATTGCCCCGATCATGGTCTTCACCGTCACCCTGGTCGCCGACGCCATCATCTTCGAGGCTTCGCTGACCTTTATCGGCGCTGGCATCCAGGAGCCCACTGCTACGTGGGGCAACATCCTCGCCGACGCCCGCGGTGGCGTGCTCGCCGGTCGTTGGTGGCAGGCGCTGTTCCCGGGTCTGGCCATCATGATCACCTGCCTGGCGCTCAACATCCTCTCCGAGGGCATTACCGACGCTATGGCCGCTGCTCCTTCCGCCGCTCTGGATCCGACCGATTCCTCCAAGCGCCGCGAGGCCGACCTGCTGGTCTCCGACCCCGTTCGCGCCTACAAGGAGCAGGCCCAGTCCCTGTCCGCCCGTCTTGGCGCCCTGCGCGATGTCGAGCTCAAGCGTAACGACCGCCATGTGCCCGATGAGTCCGTTGAGCCGATTCTTTCGGTCCGCGATTTCTGCATCCAGTTTGAGCACCACGGTGATATCAACGTCGTCGACCATGTCAACTTTGACGTCCGTCCCGGCCAGACCATGGGCCTGGTAGGCGAGTCCGGCTGCGGTAAGTCCATCACCACGCTGGCCATCATGGGCCTGACCGATGAGGACGAGCATCTTTCCGGCGAGGTCCTCTGGGAGGGTCGTGACCTGCTTAAGATGAGCAAGAAGGAGTGGTTCGGCCTGCGCGGTACCGATATCGCCATGGTCTATCAGGACGCTCTGTCCTCGCTCAACCCCTCTATGCTCATCTCCGCCCAGATGAAGCAGCTCACCAAGCGCGGCGGCACCCGCAGCGCCGAGGAGCTCCTGGAGCTCGTCGGCCTCGATCCCAAGCGCACGCTCGAGAGCTATCCGCACGAGCTATCCGGTGGACAGCGTCAGCGCGTTCTGATCGCTATGGCCCTTACCCGCGACCCCAAGCTGGTCATCTGCGACGAGCCCACGACCGCTCTGGACGTTACCGTCCAAAAGCAGGTCATTAAGCTGCTCAACGATCTTCAGGCCAAGCTCGGCTTTGCCATGATCTTCGTTTCGCATGACCTGGCGTTGGTCGCCGAGGTCGCCCATAACATCACGGTTATGTACGCCGGTCAGGTTATCGAGCAGGCGCCCACCAAGGAGCTGCTCACCAACCCGATTCACGAGTACACCCGCGGTCTTCTGGGTTCCGTTCTGTCCATCGAGAGCGGTTCGGGCCGCCTGCACCAGGTGCCCGGCGCCGTCCCCAGCCCGCGCGATTTCCCCAAGGGCGATCGCTTCGCGCCCCGCTCAAGCCATCCGCACATCGGCCTGGACACCCGTCCGGTCTTCAAGCGCGTGCCCGGCACCGAGCACTTCTATTCCGAGCTCCCCGATGAGGTGCTCAAGGCAAATGGTTTGACCCCTCATGCGGAGGTGATGTAGATGAGCGAGACTGCGGTCAACGGCGTCGAGCCGATTATCTTCCTTGACGATGTCCACGTCACCTTTAGGACCCGTACCGGTTCGATCTTGCACCCCAATCTGGTTCATGCCGTCCAAGGCGTGACCATTAAGCTCATGCCCGGTCAGACGATCGGCATCGTCGGCGAGTCCGGTTGCGGCAAGTCCACCACTGCTAATGTCATGTGCGGCCTGCAGGCCCCCACGAGTGGCAAGGTCTACTTTAAGGGCAAGGACGTCACCAAGCGTACTGCCGAGGATCGTCGTCACATGGGCCGCGTCATCTCGGTCGTGTTCCAGAACCCCGCGACGGCACTCAACCCTCGCATGGTCGTTCGTGAGCAGCTGCTCGATCCCATGCGCGTCCACAACCTGGGTACCGAGGCCGAGCAGGAGAAGCGCGTTAAGGAACTCCTGGAACTCACCGGTCTGCCCAGCTCTGCCGCCGAGGTTCTTCCCGGCCAGCTTTCGGGCGGTCAGCGCCAGCGCGTGGCAATTGCCCGTGCCCTATCGTTGAACCCTGACGCCATCATCGCCGACGAGCCCACCTCGGCTCTGGACGTTTCGGTCCGCGCGCAGATCCTCAACCTGTTGACCGATCTTAAGAAGGAGCTCGGCCTGGCTATGGTGTTCATTAGCCATGACATCCAGACGGTCCGCTACATTTCTGACGACATCATCGTCATGAACGGCGGCAAGATCGTCGAGCAGGGCGAGGCCAAGCAGGTCTTCCAGAACCCGCAGGACCCCTACACCAAGATGCTGCTCGGTGCTGCGCCGTCGCTGCTGCACCCCAAGCTTGGCGAGTAGGTTCGCTTTCCCTCCTGTGCGCCCGGCTCCCTTGCCGGGCGCACCTTCGTTGCGATTTCGAAAGGTTGGGTTCACGAGCCATGCCAAGCGCTCAGGAGCTACAACAGCAATTTGGTGGTTATCGGGGCGCCATGCCTCGTCCATCAGATTTCGATCTCTTTTGGAACGACCGCATGGCCGAGGCTGACGCCGTCGAGATCGACTATTCGGTCGAGGCGGCATCGATTGCCGATACTGCGACCTGCCAGTTTTTTGACCTCTGGTATACGGGCATGTGTGGCGCCCGCCTGCATGCCAAGTATCTCAAGCCGGTTTCGGACGAGTCCGTGCCGCTGGTGCTACAGTTCCACGGCTATCCGGGCGCAAGCCGCAGCTGGTTCGAGCAGGCATCGTTTGCGGGTATGGGCATGGCACTTGTCGCCCTCGACTGCCCCGGTCAGGGTGGCCCCTCCGAGGATATTGGTGGATTTGAAGGCACAACGGTTGCCGGGCATATCGTTGCCGGTATCGACGGCGACCCGGCCAATCTCTACTACGTACGCTTGCATCAGGATATCCGCATTCTGTGCCGCATTGTTCGCGAGCTCGAGGGCATCGATCTTGCCCGTGTTTTTGTGAACGGTGCGTCGCAGGGCGGTGGCTTGGGCATTGCGACCTGCGCGCTTAACAGCGAGCTTATCAATCGTGCCGCCATCCTCTATCCTTTCCTGTCGGATTTCCGCCTGGTCTGGGATTTGGATGCCGACGACATTGCCTACGAGGGCCTGCGCTATTGGTCTCGCTGGTTTGACGAGGACTCGACTCGTATTGACGAGGCCTATGCCAAGCTGGCGTATTTCGATTCCAAGAACTTTGCCCCCATGGTCAAATGCCCCGTGCTGTTTGGCACGGGAACGGCTGATATCGTCTGTCCACCGGCGACGCAGTTTGCGGTCTACAATAACCTGACCTGTGAGAAGCGCCATGAGTTCTTTGAGGGCTTTGGCCACGAGGAGATTCAGGATTTTGACGATCTGATCATTCCGTTTTTCTGCAAGGAAGGGGAGGCTCATGTCTAAGTGCGAGAGCAATGTCGATGAGCTGATTGACCCCGAGCTTGCGGGGATCTCTGGGACGGTTTCGTCAAGGCTCTCCGATTTCCGTGATTGGCGCGGCGATGCCTTGGCGGATGTTTCCGAGTTGGAGGCAGCCGCTTCGGACCTTGAGGTTTGCGGACTGACTGTCACGGCGATTGATTTCGCCAATCCGTGCGCGCGCTACTCCGAGGTTTCCTTTGAACTTGCCGGGGAAGTCGTACACGGCCGTTTGATTGAGCCCTCAGGTTGTGCCCGGGCATCCGAGCTTGTGCCGCTATGCCTGATGTTTCACGACATCGACCGACCCGTACGTGGATGGCATCACATGACGAGGTTTGCCGCCATGGGATATGCCGTGCTTGCGCTGGACGACGATGTGATTGGGCTCAGCGAGCTGAAGCAGGGGGTTACCTCGCCCGTTTTTGTTGAACGCGTCCGCTGGGGCTGTGCAATGGCAAAGGTCGCGCGCAATCTTGACGGCATGGACCCCGACCGCATCTTTGCATGGGGCGAGGGCCTTGGCGGTGGAGTCGCGCTGGCGGTTTCTGCTCTGGACGAGCGGGGCCTTGCCTGCACGGCGGTTGCCAATCCGCTTCCCGGCGGCCTCGAAGCGCTGTCGTCTCGGGTGCGCGGATCGGTACTCATGGGTACATCGCTCATGGATGCCGTGAGCGATCCCAAGGGCCAGTTTGCCGTATTCAACGGTCTTGAGTGTGACCGGAGGCATATTATCTATGCCAAATATGCTCACGAACGCATCAATGCGTTCGAAAACGAAGTCGTCGACTTCTTTAACCAAGCGTTCTACCTGTGTTCTTTGGCCTAGACGGCCTGGACACTGCCAACAAGAGTGGGCGGCATAGGGCCACCCGCCAGACAACTAAGGAGATTCTTGTGGCAACTCAGAAATTCACCGGTGTTATTCCTCCCGTCGTTGTTCCCGATACCGAAGATCACCAGCTCGACGTTGCCTCCTTTGAGCGCAGCATCAACCGCATGATCGACGCCGGCGTCGATGGCCTGTTCTTCCTGGGCTCTTCGGGTGAGGTCGTTTTCTCCACCGACGAGCGTCGTCGACAGATCATCGCCGAGGCCGTTCGAATCGTCGACCACCGCGTTCCTGTTCTGGTCGGCATCATCGATACCGAGACCGAGCGCATGATTGAGCACGGTAAGGTTGCTCAGGAGCTGGGCGCCGATGCGCTCGTCGCCACCTGCCCGTTCTATGCCCTGCAGGGCATGACCGAGGTCGAGGAGCATTTCCGCATCCTGCACGAGGAGCTCGACCTGCCCATCTTTGCCTATGACATTCCCGTGTGCGTTCACACCAAGCTCCCCTGGAAGCTCCTTGCAAAGCTCGGCGCCGAGGGCGTCCTTGCTGGCGTCAAGGATTCCTCGGGTGACGACGTCTCGTTCCGCTACCTCGTTCAGGAGAACGAGAAGAACGGCCATCCGATGAGCATCCTCACCGGCCATGAGGTCGTCGTCGACGGTGCCTACCTTGGTGGCGCCGACGGCTCTGTCCCGGGTCTCGCCAACGTTGAGCCCGAGGGCTACGTGCGTCAGTGGAAGGCCGCTCAGGCTGGTGACTGGGCTACCGTCAAAGCCGAGCAGGATCGCCTCAATGAGATTTCGCACATCTGGGACGTCACCTCGGGCGTCCAGGGCTATGCCGGTGGCGTTGGCGCCTTCAAGACCGCTATGAACCTCATGGGCATTTTCGACAGCCCGACCATGCCGCGCCCGGTGAAGGCCATGACCGGCGAGAACGTCGAGGCGATTAGGAAGGTCCTGCAGGACAACGGTCTCCTGTAAAGCTTTCCCGGGCACCCGATCTTGGGCTCAAGCGATCGAGCGTGACCCATTAGGTCAATGCCCGACCGCTTTCACCCCAACCCCGGGCACTCGGGAAGCCTTTAGCAAGCTGCGGCGATAACACCGCCTTTAATTTCCTGTAGTTGTTTTTATCTCCTAAGGAGAGCGACATGGAGAACAAGTACATCTGCTCCGTTGATATCGGTGGCACCAAGATTGCGACCGCCATTATGGAATATCCGGCTGATGGCGGCGTGCCCCATCCCGTATTTGAGGCTGAGGTTCCCACCGAGGCCCAAGAGGGCGGTGAGGCCGTCTTCCAGCGTATCGAGGCGTCCGTCAAGGCCGCTCTCGAGGCGAATCCCGATGTCGAGGTCCTTGGCGTCGGTATCGGTGCCGCTGGCGTCGTCGATCCCAAGACGGGCGCCATCGCGTATGCCAACGAGATCATGCCCGGCTGGTCCGGCGTTCAGTTGGGGCCGCGTCTGCGCGAGGACCTCGGTCTTCCCGTTGCCGTTGTAGGCGACGTGCAGGCTCATGCTCTGGGTGAGGCCCATTGGGGCGTCGGCAAGGGCAAGTTCTCCGTCTTGTGTCTGGGCATCGGCACGGGTATCGGAGGCGCATATGTCGAGAACGGCCGCGTGATGCAGGGCTTCCATGGTGCTGCCGGCCATATGGGCCACATCGAGTGCTCGGCTGCCGCCGGCATTCCCTGCGCCTGCGGGCGTTCCGGCCATCTGGAGTCGGTGGCTTCGGGTACGTCGATTGGGCGCATGTACGACGAGCGCTTCGGTCGTGTTGACCCCAGCCGTCCCTCGGTTGGCCGCGACGTGAACGACCTGTGCCGCGCGGGTGACGCAAAGGCGACCGAGGTCATCCACGATGCCGGCTTTGCATTGGGCGCTAGCTTGGGCTCGCTCGCCAACATTCTGGATCCAGAGGTCATCGTGCTTTCGGGTGGCGTAATTCACCAGGGACCCGATTGGCGTTCGCAGACGTGGAAGGATTCGGTACACGAGGGCTATGCCAGCCAGGCGCTCGATCCGCTTCAGGACACGCCGATCCTCATCGGTTCTCTGGAGGGCGACGCACCGCTTATCGGTGCCGCCGAGCATCTTCTTGCCTCGTTAAAGTAAACGTATCTGCTGTAGGAGCCTCCCGAGACGACACGCCTCGGGAGGCTGTTCTGAGAAAGGTTATAGCCTTATGACCGTCGATCCTTTAATTCAATCCCTGAAGGGTAAGCTCATCGTGAGCGTTCAGGCGTATATGGGCGAGCCGCTTCGTACGCCCGAGACCATGGCTCAAATGTCTCGCGCTTGCGAACTCGGAGGCGCCGCCGCCATTCGTTGCCAGGGCCTTGCCGACATTGCTGCCATTAAGGGTCGTTGTGAGGTTCCTGTTATCGGCCTGTGGAAGGATGGGCACGAGGGCGTTTACATCACGCCGACGCTGCGTCACGCCCGCGCCTGCGTTGCTGCCGGTGCTGACATCGTGGCGATTGACGCCACCGATCGTCCGCGCCCCGATGGCAAGTCGCTCGAGGACACTTTTCGTCCGCTGCACGAGGAGGGCGTGCTTCTGATGGCGGACTGCGCCACGATCGAGGATATCCGCCGCGCGGTCGACATGGGCTTCGATTTGGTTTCCACTACGCTTTCGCATGGCGTCGCCGCCATCGATTGCACCATGGCAGACGGCCCCGACCTGCCGCTTTTGCGCCAGGCAACCGAGGAGTTCCCCGGTCTTCCCATTATTTGCGAGGGTCGTGTGCATACGCCCGAGGAGGCTCGCGCCGCGATTGACGCCGGCGCCTGGGCCGTTGTCGTTGGCACTGCCATTACGCACCCCACAAGTATTACGAGTTGGTTCAAGGCTGCGCTTGAGGCGTAAGACGGGCCTCGTATCCGCTTGGGGCGGTATACTCAACTAAGGCAATTGATCGCGCGGGATCCGCTGGCCGGGTCCTGCGCTTATTTTAGGAGGCAGCACATGCAAAAGGGAGATGCCATGGATGCGGCGGAGCGCACGGAGCGCATTCCCGATATCGTCATCATCACCGGAATGTCCGGATCGGGCCGAACGCAAGCCATGCATGTGTTTGAGGACATGGGCTATTTTTGTATCGACAACCTGCCTCCGCGCCTGATTGCGCAGCTCGCAGAGCTTGTTGGCATCAATACGGGTGTGGGTAGACATCTTGCTGTTACCTGTGACCTTCGCAGCCAAGGCCTGTTTGATGAGCTGCTTGACGCCGTTGCCGCCTTGGAAGAGCGCGAGATGAGCTGTGACATTGTGTTTCTCGATGCATCTGATGAGGTGCTGATTCGCCGCTACAGCGAAAACCGCCGCCGTCATCCCATTGCGAAGCCGGGGGAGACCACGGCCGACGCCATCCAGCGCGAGCGTTTACAACTCCAGGGCGTGCGCGACCGAGCCGATATGATCATCGATACGAGCCGCCTTCGTACCTCTGCTTTACGCAATAAGCTGCGTGCGGCTTTTTCAGAGCTGTCCGACCAGCAGCTCATGGACGTCCACGTCTTCTCATTTGGCTTTAAGCATGGTATGCCCGTCGAGGCAGACATCATGATCGATGTTCGTTTCCTGCCTAATCCATTCTACGACCCCGAGATGCGCACGTTGACCGGCCTCGATAAGAAGGTCTCCGACTTTGTCCTGGACCATCCCAAGACGCAGGAGTTCTGGAAGGTTTGGACGCAGTTGCTCGATACGGTCATGCCGGGTTATATCGCGGAGGGCAAGCCGCAGCTTTCCATTGCCATCGGCTGTACGGGCGGCCAGCACCGCAGCGTTGCCATTGCAGAGGCTACGGCCCGATACCTGGAAGGTGCTCAGTATCACGTGAGCATTTCTCACCGCGACTTGTCGCGTGCCAATACGAAAGCATAGGTTTGAATGTCGTTTACCGCCGAGGTGCGTGACGAGCTTGCGCGCTGCGAACCCGAATGTGAATATTGCGATCTGTCGACACTTGCCGCTCTTACACGTGTGAGTGGCACGCTTTCGCTGGCGGGCTCTGGTCGGTACCGTTTGACGGTTGCGACCGAGACGGGTGCCGTTGCACGCACGATGATTACGCTGACGCACCGCATCCTCAAGCTCAAAACGGAGTTTACCGTTCGCAAGTCGGTCTTGCATAAGGTGCGAAACTATCTCATCACCTTGCCCGACCAGCCCGACCTCGATAAGGCTTTGGTTCTGCTGGGCATTCTCGACCGCAGGGGAGGGCTCGTCGCCGGTGTGCCGCGCCATATCGTCGCCCGGCCCTGCTGCAGGCTCGCCTACATTCGCGGCGCTTTGATTGCCGGCGGCTTTGTGGCAGACCCGCGTGGCGATTTTCACCTGGAGATTGCGGTGCAGGGCGAACAATACGCCAAGGGGCTTTGCGACCTGTTGGAGCAGGTCGGGGTTCATGCACGCGTCAACGCCCGGCGAGGATCATATGCCGTGTACATCAAGAGCGCCGAGGAGATTGAGCATTTGCTCAAATTGATTGGCGCCAAGCGCAGCGTTGCCGAAATCGAGGAAGCCCGTGCGGTCAAGTTGGTGAAAAACGACGTAAATCGTCGTGTGAATGCTGAGCTGGCCAACCAGACGAGAAGCGCCGGCGCTGCCCAACATCAGCTCGCGCTTATCGAGGAGCTTGAGCGACGCGGCATGCGCGATGTGCTCCCGGATGCCTTAGCGGCCTTTTGTGACTTACGTGAGCGCTATCCCGATCTCTCACTGCGAGATTTGGGGGAGATGGCCGACCCTCCTTTGTCAAAGTCGGCCCTATATCACCGTGTTTTGCGTCTTGAAAAGCTCATTGAAGCGAACAGGTAGTTTAAAGCGGCAGTTTATATAGTACTTGAACTGCTGTTTTATGCTTTAAAACGTTTTAAAGCAAATTTGATTTTCAATTTCGAGCATTCTCGTGAAATTCAAGTCAAAAAAAAGGTATATTAGGCGAGTGGTTAGTTTGTGGGCCTCAACGGCGGGCGCTGTAGCTTGCGGGGGCCTTACGAAAGGAGACACAATGGCAGTAAAGGTTGCTATTAACGGCTTCGGTCGCATCGGTCGTCTGGCCTTCCGTCAGATGTTCGGTCATGAGGGCTCCGAGATCGTCGCTATCAACGACCTCACCTCTCCCGATATGCTCGCTTACCTGCTGAAGTACGACTCCACGCAGGGCAACTATGCTCGCGATCACGAGGTCGTCGCTGGCGAGGATTCCATCACCGTTGACGGCAAGGAGATCAAGATCTACAAGGAGGCCGACGCCAACAACCTGCCTTGGGGCGACCTCGACGTCGACGTCGTTCTCGAGTGCACTGGCTTCTACACCAGCAAGGCTAAGGCTCAGGCCCACATCAACGCTGGTGCCAAGAAGGTCGTCATCTCCGCTCCGGCCGGCAGCGATCTGCCCACCATCGTGTACAACGTCAACCATGAGACGCTGACCGCTGAGGACAACATCATCTCCGCTGCTTCCTGCACCACCAACTGCCTCGCCCCGATGGCCAAGGGTCTGAACGACTTCGCTCCCATCGTGTCCGGCATCATGACCACCATTCACGCCTGGACTGGCGACCAGATGCCGCTCGACGGCCCGCAGCGCAAGGGCAACAAGCGTCGTAGCCGCGCCTGCGCCGTCAACATCGTCCCCAACACCACCGGTGCTGCCAAGGCTATCGGCCTGGTTCTCCCCGAGCTCAACGGTAAGCTCATCGGTGCCGCCCAGCGCGTCCCGACGCCGACCGGCTCCCTCACCAACCTCTACGCTGTCGTTGACAAGAAGGTTACCGCCGACGAGGTCAACGCCGCTATGAAGGCCTACGCTGCCACCATCTCCGAGACCTTCGCTTACAACGAGGACGACATCGTCTCCACCGATATCATCGGCGAGACCCATGGCTCCATCTTCGACGCCACTCAGACCATGTGCTCTGACCTCGGCAACGGCCAGACCCTCGTTCAGGTTACCTCTTGGTACGACAACGAGAACTCCTACACCTCTCAGATGGTCCGCACCATCAAGTACTTCGAGAAGTTCGTTGCTTAATTTGGCTTTTAGCGAATAGCTCGTTGAGCGTCTAAAAAAGGGCGCGGCCTTATAGGGCTTACACCCTAAGGTCGCGCCCTTTTTATAAGAAATCGTCTGCCGTAATGGGAGGCAGACACGTACGAAAGGTAGAAGCAAACATGGCCTTTACCAAGAAGACCGTCCGCGACATCGATGTCGACGGCAAGCGCGTTCTCGTCCGCGTTGACTTCAACGTGCCTATCAAGGATGGCGTCGTTGGCGACACCACCCGTATCAAGGCTGCCCTGCCCACCATCAACTATCTCGTTGAGCACAATGCTCGCGTTATCCTCATGAGCCACCTCGGCCGTCCCGAGGGCACCGGCTTCCAGCCCGAGCTTTCCCTCGAGCCCGTCGCCAAGAAGCTCGCTGAGCTCTCTGGTCTCGATGTTGCTTTTGTCGCCGACACTTATGGCGAGAAGGCCGCCGAGGCCGTCGCCGCCGTCGAGCCGGGCAAGGTCCTCGTTCTCGAGAACGTCCGTTTTGACAAGCGTGAGAAGAAGAACGATCCCGAGATCGCCAAGACCCTCGCTTCCTATGGCGACGTCTTCGTTCTCGACGCCTTCGGTACCGCTCACCGCGCCCAGGGTTCCGTCGTGGGTCCCGCCGCTTACCTGCCCGCAGTCGCTGGCTTCCTTCTGGAGAAGGAGGTCGACACGCTGACCGGTATCTTCGCCGAGCCCGAGCGTCCCTTCGTCGCCATCGTCGGCGGTTCCAAGGTTTCCTCCAAGATCGGCGTTCTCGATCACCTTATCGACTCCGCCGACACCCTGATTATCGGTGGCGGCATGGCCTATACCTTCTTCCTGGCTCAGGGCATGACCGTCGGTCAGTCCCTCAAGGAAGAGGACTGGGTCGAGCGCGCTGGCGAGATGCTCAAGAAGGCCGAGGAGAAGGGCGTCAAGATCCTGCTCCCCATCGACAACCGTGTTGCCGACCACTTTGGCGAGGACGCTGTCCCCGAGGTTGTCGCTTCCGACGCTATCCCCGACGACCGTGAGGGCATGGACATCGGCCCCAAGACCGAGGAGCTCTACGCCGAGGCCGTCAAGGGCGCCAAGACCGTATTCTGGAATGGCCCCATGGGCGTCTTTGAGTTCGACAACTTCGCTCACGGCACCCAGGCTATCGCCGAGGCTGTCGCCGAGGCTGATTGCACCTCGATCATCGGTGGTGGCGATTCCGTCGCAGCCGTCAACAAGTTTAACCTGGCCGACAAGATGAGCTGGATCTCCACCGGCGGTGGCGCTTCCATGGAGCTCGTCGAGGGTAAGGCCCTTCCCGGAGTGGAGGCGCTTCTCGATGCCTAATCGCACCCTTCTTATCGCTGGTAACTGGAAGATGAACAACGACGTCGCCGAGGCTGCCAAGCTCGCCGACGAGCTGGCCCAGGCTCTGCCCGAGGTGCCGGCTGGCGTCGAGGTGCTCGTCTGCCCTCCGACCATCGACATTACTACGGTTCATGACCGCATTCAGGCTGCCCCCATCGCCCTCGGTGCACAGAACGTGTACTGGGAGGCCAAGGGTGCCTTCACCGGTGAGTCCTCTTGCGACATGCTCAAGTCCGCTGGCTGCACCTACTGCATCATCGGTCACTCCGAGCGTCGTGACTACTTCCACGAGACCGATGAGGACCAGAACAAGAAGGCTAAGGCTCTCGTTGCCGCCGGTCTTGTTCCCGTCTTCTGCTGCGGTGAGTCCCTTGAGGTTCGCGAGGCCGGCACCTATGTCGAGCATGTCGTGAACCAGGTCAAGGCTGGTCTCGAGGGTCTTGAGATCACCTGCCCCAAGCAGGTCGTCGTCGCCTACGAGCCCATCTGGGCCATCGGCACCGGTAAGACCGCTACCGCCGAGGACGCTCAGGAGGTCTGCGGCGCTATCCGTGAGACCCTCAAGGAGATGTTCGGCGAGGAGCTCGCCAACGGCATCCGCGTTCTTTATGGTGGCTCCGCCAAGCCCGCCAACATCGCTGAGCTTGTTGCCAAGCCCGACGTTGACGGCGCCCTCGTGGGCGGCGCTTCGCTCAAGGCTGCCGACTTCGCCTCTATGGTCGTCAAGGCAGGCGAGTAGGGCATATGGCACAGCGTCATCTTCCTGCACTCCTAATTATCATGGATGGCTGCGGCTTGGCTCCGGCCGACGGCGAGAACGCCGTCGCTGCCGCCAAGACGCCCTTCCTCGATAGCCTGTACGAGAAGTATCCTCACACCACGCTCGGTGCTTCGGGCGAGGACGTGGGCCTTCCCGACGGCCAGATGGGCAACTCCGAGGTGGGTCACCTCAACATCGGTGCCGGCCGCATCGTGTTTCAGGAGCTTTCGCGCATCAACAACGCCATCAAGGACGGCTCCATCGCCAAGAACGAGGTTTTCGTCAAGGCTATGGATGACGTCAAGACCGAGGGCAAGACCCTGCACCTCATGGGCCTTATGAGCCCCGGC
Organism: Collinsella sp. HCP3S3_D1; assembly: GCF_052064015.1. Taxonomy (NCBI): domain Bacteria; kingdom Bacillati; phylum Actinomycetota; class Coriobacteriia; order Coriobacteriales; family Coriobacteriaceae; genus Collinsella; species Collinsella sp. HCP3S3_D1. Next base: position 108,367 of record NZ_JBQHWK010000001.1, on the reverse strand, counting down.
GGTGTTCATTCTCACATGAACCATGTCGAGGCCCTGGTCAAGATGGCTGCCCAGTATGGCATTAAGACCGTTCGCGTTCACGCCTTTATGGATGGCCGCGACGTCGATCCGCAGTCCGGTGCCGGCTACATGAGCGAGTTCTGCGCCTTCCTGGCCAAGATCTCCGAGGAGACTGGTTGCGACGCTCGCGTTGCTACCGTCTCGGGCCGTTATTGGGCTATGGACCGCGACAACCGTTGGGAGCGCATCGAGCGCGCCTACGACGTCATGGTCAATGCGTCCGATGCCGATACCGACCCCGTTGCCGGTATCAAGGCCTACTACGAGAAGGATCCGCGCGGCGATGAGTTCGTTGAGCCGTTCGCTGCCCACAACGAGGGCATCCACGAGGGCGACGCGGCCATCTTCTTCAACTTCCGTCCCGACCGCGCTCGTCAGATGACCCGCGTGTTCACGGACAAGGAGTTCGACGGCTTTGAGCGCGAGCAGATCAAGCTCTCGCACTTTGTGACGATGACCGAATACGATCCGACGTTTGACGTCGAGGTCGCCTTCCCCAAGACGTTCCCCGAGAACGTTCTGGCTGACGTTATCGCAGCCAATGGCCTGAAGCAGCTGCACACCGCCGAGACCGAGAAGTACGCCCACGTGACGTTCTTCCTTAACGGCGGCATCGAGGAGCCCAAGGAGGGCGAGGAGCGCGTGCTCGTCGCTTCCCCCAAGGTTGCTACCTATGATTTGCAGCCCGAGATGAGCGCTCCCGAGGTTACCGAGAAGCTCGTCGCTGCCATCAACGAGGACCGCGCTGATTTCTACATCGTGAACTTCGCGAACTGCGACATGGTTGGTCACACCGGTGTCTTCGACGCGGCCGTTAAGGCCGTCGAGGCTGTTGACGATGCCCTGTCCAAGGTTGTCCCGGCGATTCTCGCTAAGGGCGGCTTTGCGCTGATTACCGCCGACCACGGCAACGCCGATCACATGTTTGACGTTGCTTCCGACGGTTCCAAGCATCCGTTTACGGCTCACACCACCAACCGCGTGCCGTTCATCATCGTTGATGAGAAGGCACAGCTCACCGGTATCGAGGACGGTCGACTTTCCGATATCGCTCCGACTATGCTCACTATGGCTGGTCTGGAGCCTTCCGCCGAGATGACGGGCCGCGTGCTCGCGACCGAGGCCTAAGAGAAAACGCCAAGCGTTTCTTTGCAAGGGGGTTGACCATATTCGGGCAACCCCCCCCTTTTTTGGTATTTCTGCCATTTCTACCTCGTCCCCAAATGGCAGGTGGGGAGTGTCGGGGGTTGTGGTACAGTACTGGAGTTTGAATGGTTCTATTAAGGAGCTTCTCTATGGGTCCGTTTCAGATTCTGCTGTTTGTAGTTTGGGCTGTCTCTGCCGTGGCGCTGACGATTCTCGTCCTGATGCATTCCGGTAAGGGCACCGGCGTTTCGGATATGATTGCCAGCTCGCTGTATAACTCCAGCTCTGCCACGGGCGTTATGGAGCAGAACCTTGACCGCCTGACCGTCATCATGGCTGTCGTGTTTGCCGTGTGCGTCGTGCTCTGCATGTTCTTCTTCCCGCAGGGCATCGTGGGCTACTAAGCACGAGTCGCATAAAAAAATTAAAAAGGGTCCCGCATGTACGGGGCCCTTTTTGTTTACAGACTTGTAACAGAGCCAGAATATCACCACATACTGCGCCCAACTAAAGAAATTCTCGACCGTTAACCGGAATTAGCCCCAAACCGTGCATAAAATGCGCTACTGTATTGAAAACGTTGGCCTGTTGTGCATAACCAGCCATAGCAACGGGCGGCGTTTCGATAGTTCGGATCGGATTGTCTCGACATATGTCCGACTGAACGTTTCTTTGTCCTATCTCATAAGGAGGATGGCATGGCTGATTCTATGTTCCACCAGCCCGTTATGGGTCGTCGAGCCTTTGTCGGCGGTACCCTTGCTGCGAGCTCCATGGCTTTTCTTGCCGCATGCGGCAAGAAGGGCGGCGACGCTTCCGGTTCTGAGTCCGGTTCGACGCTGAACTTCTACATCAATAACCCGGTCTGCATCGACCCCTACAATGTCCAGGAGGACCAGGGCACTCAGGTCGAGTACCAGCTCTTTGACGCTCTGACCTCTTATGACGCCGAGAAGGGCGAGATCGTTCCGCTGGCTTGCGAGTCCTTCGAGGCCAACGACGACGCCACCGAGTTTACCTTCAAGATCAAGAAGGCCAAGTTCCACAACGGTGATGACGTTACCTCCAAGTCCTTCAAGCTCGGTTGGGAGCGTCTGGTCAGCACCAAGTCCGCTGTCGCTAAAGAGTATGGTCCTTCCGAGGTCTCCTATCACCTTTCCATGGTCGAGGGCTATGACGATCTGCTTGCCGGTAACACTACTGAGCTCAGCGGTGTTACCTGCCCTGACGATGAGACCCTCGTCGTCAAGCTGACTTCCGCTTACGCCGACTTCCCCTTCGTCGCCTCTCATCCGGCTCTGTCCCCGGTTCCCGAGTGCGCCGAGTCCGATGTCAAGAGCTTCTACCTTGCCCCGATCGGTAACGGCCCGTTCATGATGGACGGCAAGTGGGAGGATGGTCAGGAGATCAACCTCAAGAAGTTCGACGATTACTATGGCGACAAGGCCAAAATCGATGGCATCCACTTCCAGGTCATCAAGGACGTGGAGACCGCTTACAAGGAGTTCCAGGCCGGTAACCTTGACATCTGCGACGTTCCCGTTGCCCAGATCGACGCCGCCAAGAAGGATCGCGGCGAGTCCAAGGACGGCTACACCATGGGCGACGGCGAGCGCATGCTGCTCGGTGCCGAGCCTTCCACCTACTACCTGACCTGCAACACCACGGCCGAGCCGTTCAACAACGCCGATCTGCGTAAGGGTATCTCCCTGGCCATCAACCGTGAGGCCATCTGCAAGACCATCTTCAAGGGTACCCGCACCCCCGCTGACGGCATTGTTCCTCCGGGCATCGATGGCTACAAGGAGGGCGCATGGGAGTTCTGCGCCTACGACGTCGACAAGGCTAACGAGTACCTCGACAAGGTTGCTCCCGCTGACGCCAACGGCGATCGTGGCATTAACGTGACTCTGTCCTACAACCAGGACGGTGGCCACAAGGAGATCATGGAGTCCATCATCGGTGACCTTGCCAAGGTTGGCGTTACCGCCGTCTCCGATACCCCCGAGTGGTCTGCCCTGCTCGAGCAGTACCAGAACCTCAACTATCAGTTCGGTCGTCTGGGCTGGATTGCCGACTACCCGATCATGGATAACTTCCTGTATCCGCTGTTCCACTCCGACTCCCTCGGTGGCGACAACCGTTCTGGTTACAACAACCCCGAGTTCGACGCCAAGGTCGACGAGGCCCGTACCACGATTGACGACGAAGAGCGCGTCGCTAAGATGCAGGAGGCCGACGCAATGGTCGCTGCTGACTGCCCGGTCATCCCGCTGATGTTCTACACGCACACCATCGCCGGCTCCGATCGCATCAAGTACCTCTATGTCGATCCGCAGAAGCACGCCGATCTGGGTACCGCTGAGCTCGCCTAAGAGTTTTGCAGCTTCCGTGAGGGTCAAGTATTTACGTAGACCTCATGGGAAACATACAGTTCTCCCTAACCTGGGGTAAACTGGCTGATGGTAATTTTGGGATGCCGGTCTGGCGATCGGCATCCCATTTAAGTTAATCCCTAGATAGGGGAGTGGTATGGGTAAGTACATCGTTAAACGTGTGCTTCAGTTCATCCCGGTATTTTTGGGCGTTACGCTGATTCTGTTCGCCCTCCAGAATATCGTGCCGGGAGATCCGATCAAGCTGATCGGTGGAGACAAGGCTCTGTCCCCCGAGGTGGAGCTTCAGCTTCGCGTCCGCTATCACCTGGTCCAATCGGACGAGGACGGCAACGCGATCCTTGACGAGAACGGCGACCCCGTTCAAACGTCGCTCGTGGACCGTTACTTGTATTACATGAACGGCCTGCTTCATGGCGATCTGGGTAATTCCTATCAGCGCAAGCTGCCGGTTACGGAAATCTTTGCCCAGAAGTATCCGTATACGGTCAAACTTGCCGCGTGCGCCATCGTACTCGAGGCAATCATGGGTATCGGTGCGGGTATCATTTCGGCGGTAAAGCGTTATTCCTTCTGGGATATTTTGGTAACGCTCACCACGTCGATCCTCGTTGCCGTCCCGGCCTTCTGGCTCGGTATGTTGCTGCAGCTGTTCTTTGGCGTCATTCTCAAGGACGCCACGGGCGGTGCATTCTCCATGCCGATCTCGGGTGCCGGTGGTTCCAGTTCTCAGTATCAGGATTGGATGCACTATGTGCTTCCGACCATTACGCTGGCTTCGGTTTCGACCGCTTATGCCGCCCGCATTATGCGCTCGCAGCTGCTTGACGTCATGAGCCAGGATTACATCCGTACGGCAAAGGCCAAGGGTCTCTCCAATCGCGCGATCATCATCAAGCATGCGCTTAAGAATGCACTCATCCCCGTCGTTACCTATATTGGTGTCGACTTCGGTGCCATGCTTTCGGGCGCCATCCTGACCGAGACGGTTTTTAACTGGCCCGGTATCGGCTATGAGGTCTATCGCGCCATTAGCATGCGTGACTGGCCCATCGTTATGGGCGGCGTTACGCTCATCGTCGTCGTCGTCATGGTGATCAACCTGCTCGTCGACATTAGCTATGCATTCCTCGACCCGCGCATCCGCCTTGGCGGTCCGTCGGATAAGGCCTAAGGGAGGTACGTCTCATGCAGGAAACTGATTCTCAGTCTCAGGAGCAGGCTACCGCCACCATGGCCGCATCTGCTCCCGCCAAGTCTCGCACGCTGTGGGGCGACGCTTTTAAGCGTCTTCGTAAGAACAAGCTCGCCGTTATCGGTGTCTGCTGGATCATTATCGTCGTTGTGGTTGCCTTGACCGCAGATCTGTGGGCTAAGCCCTGGCTCGGTTCGCCGACGGCTTCCGATTCGACCACCATGGCCGAGACGTCGCTGCTGGCTCCGTGTGCAGAGCACCCGTTTGGCACCGACTCCCTTGGCCGTGACATTCTCGTCCGCGTTATCTACGGTGCACGCGTTTCGCTGTCCGTCGGCATTATGGCCACTGCGATTTCCACGGTGATTGGTCTGGTCATGGGCGCTCTGGCCGGTTTCTACGGCGGCATCTGGGATACGATCATCATGCGCTGTGCGGACATCTTCCTTGCGTTCCCGTACGTGCTGTTCGTTGTCGCCATGATCGCCGTTATCGGCCGTGGTCTTCAGAACGTCTTTTTCGCCATCGGTATTCTTGGCTGGCCTTCGATTGCGCGCGTCTTCCGATCCGCGATCTTGACGGTCAAGGAAAACGACTATGTTGACGCTGCGCGCGCGATGGGTGCATCTGATGTTCGTATCATCGTGCGTCACATCTTCCCGAACTCCGTTGCCTCCATCGTGGTCTACGCGACTATGAACATTGGTGGCGCCATTCTGACCGAGTCCGCTCTGTCCTTCCTCGGCATGGGCGTTATTCCGCCTACGCCTTCGTGGGGCTCCATGATTCAGGACGGCCAGCAGTATCTTCTGACTGCTCCCTGGATGATGATCATGCCCGGTCTGGCAATTCTCTCGACGGTGCTCGCCTTCACCCTGCTGGGTGACGGTCTGCGCGACGCCCTCGACGTCAAGATGAAGGACGCATAAGGATGAAGAAGAACAAGAACTATGTGGACCTGAAGGACCAGCCGGTTCCCGAGGGCCAGCATCTGCTCGAGGTTGATGACCTTAAGATGTATTTCCACACCGAGGATGGCGTCGTTCGCGCTGTCGATGGTGTGTCCTACACGCTCGATCGTGGCGAGACCCTGGGTGTCGTCGGTGAGTCCGGCTCCGGTAAGTCCGTGACCGCCATGACCATCATGGGTCTTATCTCGATGCCTCCGGGAAAGATTGAGGGCGGTGACGTTCGCTATCGCGGTCGTTCTATCCTCGAGATGACCGAGGAAGAGATGCAGCACATTCGTGGCAACGATATCGCGATGATCTTCCAGGACCCTATGACCTCCTTGAACCCGGTCTATAAGATCGGCAAGCAGGTGGGTGAGGGCCTTCGTCTGCACCGTGGCTACTCCAAGCAGGAGGCGCTCAAGCGCGCCACCGAGCTTTTGGACCTCGTTGGCATTCCCGAGCCCGAGAAACGCGTCAATGAGTATCCGCACCAGTTTTCTGGTGGTATGCGCCAGCGCGTCATGATTGCCATGGCCCTTGCCTGCGATCCCGATATTCTGATTGCCGACGAGCCCACGACTGCCCTGGACGTTACCATTCAGGCTCAGATTATTGAGCTTATGCAGGAAATGCAGGAGAAGAACGGCAACGCCATCATCATGATTACCCATGACCTGGGTGTTGTCGCCGATATGGCCGACAAGATCATGGTTATGTACGCCGGCCGTCCCGTCGAGTTCGGTACTGCTGAGGAAATCTTCTACGAGAGCCGTCACCCCTATACCTGGGGCCTGATTCGCTCCATACCGGAGCAGGCCATCGATGAGAAGAAGCCGCTTACGCCGATTCACGGCAACCCGCCTTCGCTCATGAACCTGCCCGAGGGTTGTGTGTTCTCGCCTCGTTGCCCCTATGCGACCGATAAGTGCCGCAAGCAGCGCCCCGAGCGTTTTGTTACCGAGTCCGGCCACTATTCTGCGTGCCATTATTCCGGTGACCCCGAGTTCCTCAAGAACGCTCCTGAGACGTCCCGCACGCGTAAGGATTCCAAGAAGGGAGGCGAGGCGTAAATGGCAGACAATAACGAGCGCACTCCGCTACTGAAGGTCGAGCACCTCTCTAAGGAGTTCCCCGCAGAGTCCGGCATGTTCGCCAAGCGTTTTTCCAAGCGCGTCGTCTCTGCTGTAAACGACATCTCTTTTGAGATTTATCCTGGTGAGACCTTTGGTCTGGTTGGTGAGTCTGGTTGCGGTAAGTCCACTACGGGTCGCACCATCATGCGCCTGACCAAGCCGACCGCCGGTAAGGTGTTCTTCCAGGGTAAAGATGTTGCCGAAATGAGCAAGCATGAGATCAAGGATATGCGTCGCGAGATGCAGTTTATCTTCCAGGATCCTTATGCCTCGCTGAATCCTCGCATGACCATCGGCGAGATCGTCTCCGAACCCATGACCATTCACGGCGTGGGAACCAAGGAGGAGCGCATTGAGCGCGTCCGCGAGCTTCTCGACGTTGTCGGACTGAACCCCGAGCACATCAACCGCTATCCTCATGAGTTCTCGGGTGGCCAGCGTCAGCGTGTCGGCATTGCCCGAGCTTTTGCGCTGAAGCCCAAGCTGATTATCTGTGACGAACCGGTATCCGCTCTGGATGTGTCCATTCAGGCCCAGGTTCTGAACCTGCTTAAGGAGCTGCAGGACAAGTTTGGTACGGCGTATCTGTTTATCGCCCACGACCTGTCCGTCGTTCAGCACATCTCCGATCGCGTTGCCGTTATGTATCTGGGTAAGGTGGTCGAGGTTTCTGACTGGAAGACGCTCTATAGCGAGCCTCACCACCCGTATACGCAGTCGCTGCTGTCTGCCGTGCCGGTTCCCGATCCGGATATCCAAAAGTCCCGTAAGCGCATCATCCTCGCCGGCGATCCGCCGTCACCGCTGGATCCGCCGACTGGCTGCCGTTTCCACACGCGCTGCCCGATCGCGCAGGGCATCTGCTCCGAGAAGCTTCCCGAGTTTAGGGAAGTTGCTCCGGGCCACTGCTGCGCCTGCCACTTCGCCGAGCCGTTCCCGATTAAGGAATCGCATATCGACCTGTAGTCGGTTGTTTTCGTCCGGGCCCGTGCTGGACTTAGTTTTCAGAACGTCCTCGACCATGGAAACCCCCTTATCCTGCTCCTTCGGAGCTGCGGATAAGGGGGTTTCCTGGTCTGCGGAATGTTCTGAAAACTAAGTCCAGTACGGGCCCTGTGTTACCACTGCAGGGGGGGGGCGATTCCTTGATCGCTCACTTAACCTAATAAGAAATTGAGCGAGGCCGGAGCTTTAGCTCCGGCCTCCCCATAAAAGGGCTCGGCAAAGCCGAGCTACTAAATTTATATCAGCCCCAGAACATGTTTGAGAACTGTGCCTGAAGTATGTATTTGCAGGCCCCGAATCGGTGTTGCCTCCCGGCGCATTCCGCAGGGGGAGCGATATTTTGCAGCACGAAGTGCGTAGCAAAATATCGCTCGTGCCCGAGGACGCGCCGGGAGGCAACACCGATTCGGGGCCGGACATATAGATTTACCTGCGCATTTTCAAATTCGTAAACTTTTTTGAAAAAAGTGCTTGCACAGTTCTCGAATCATAGGTTATTATCTTCCTCGTTGAAAGCGCGGGTCCAACAAAACGAACTGCGAATCAACAATATAGCATGTCGGAGTGGCGGAATTGGCAGACGCGCTAGCTTGAGGTGCTAGTGACCGCTTTTTGGTCATGCGGGTTCAAGTCCCGCCTCCGACACCATCGCATTTGAGAAGCCTCTTCGGAGGCTTTTTTGTTACCGATAGACGGTGAGGTTCACGATGGAAACGCTTGAGCGCAATGAGTGGGTTGACGTTGCCCAATTGGTCGATATTACGAGCGATGCTGTCATTATCTGCGAGCTCGACGGAACCATTTTGCATGTAAACAATCGCTTGCTCGACTTGATCTGCGAGGAACGTTCCGATGTGATTAACGGGGACGTTAAAGATCTCTTGTACTCGTCAGCATTTGAACGCGCGACAGAACATCGTCTTCCTTTTGAGACCAATGGTACCGAGAGCGAGTTGATGCTTAAGCTAAGTGACGGCTCCTTTATTCCCGTCCTAGTTTGTGCCGGCTCGGTTACGCCGCCTCGTATCTTTGGCCGCCGTGCGCCGCGTGTTCTCGTGGCGCTCCATAGTATCGAAGAGCAGTATTCGCATGACCGTCAGCTCAAGCGTGCGCTTTCGGAGCTCAGAGTGGCGAATAAGCGCCTCTCGGGCACGTTGTCGGTCATTATGAGCACGGTGGGCTCCGATGAGCTGCCTGGTTTGTTGGATACCGTTTTGAACCAGCTTGTAGGAACCCTGGATGCCTCGGGTGCTGCCATCTATTTTTCTGAGAGCGGCGGTTTTAAACTTCGCGGTGTTTCCAAGGAGCTGTATGACAGCTACCTGCCCGAGTTTATGCCGTATGGTGCAGGTATCCCGACGTATGTGCTCCGTGAGTCTCGTGCCTGCCGCCTGTCGATTCAGCAGGACCTCGAGGGCGATAGGGTTGCCTCGGGTATGTTTATGGACCTGGACAATCGTTCTAAGCACCTGCTACGCGTGCAAGATATGCCTCCATACCGCAGCGAGATATGTCTTCCCGTGTTTTATGGCACTCAGGTGCTCGGTGTGTTGGAGGTCGGTTGGAAACGTCCGCAGGCGCCGCTTGCCTATGATGTCAACGTGCTCGAGGTCATTTGCGATTATCTCTCAATCCAACTAGTCGGCATGGCATCGAGTCTGCGTTCACGTCGCACGGCAGAGCTTGGCCGTTCTCTCAACGTGCTGCGCGATGAGTTGTTTGCCTATCTCGATGATCCTATTGCCGCCTCGCGTGCGGTGTCGACCGAAATCTGCGCTGTGCTCAGTTGCCATTTCTGCCCCGTGGAGTATGATGCGGGCCTCGGAACCTATGTCATCGATTTTGAAGGCGGCAGTCGTGTGGCATTGCCGGGCGATCCGGAGTCACTCTTCTTTTCTGTCACGACGCCGGCGGCGCGCCTGGGGGCAATTTCCGATGGATTTGAGACATCGGTGCTGGGTGGGACGAGCGCCGACGACCTCAAGCACGTGCGCCTTACGCGCGTGGACGAATCCACGACTATGGGCGCATGGTTGAGAGCCCACGGCCTGCCGTGTCAGGGACTTTATGTCGACTCCGGTATCGAGGCGGGGCGCTGCCACTCGGAGGCGGATGGTACGCGAAGCAACGATGCAATCGTGCCCGCTGATATCGCCAAGGGACCGACGAGGCGCGTTTTGCTGCTCCGTGATGGCAGCCAGGAGCCAATCGACGACCTTGAATACGACTACATGGTGCATTTGGCACACGACTTTGAGCTGATCTATGAGGGCGAATCTCAAAAGCGTGAAGAGCGTCATATCGCTCAGACGCTTCAGATTGGCATGAGAAATTCGCTCAGCGACGTTCCGGGCATCGCAACCGATTCGGTATACCTGTCGGCAACGAATTCGGCGTTGGTCGGTGGTGACTTCTATACGCTAGTCCGTCTTCCCGACGATTGCGCCGTTATGATATTGGGCGATGTCTCCGGCAAAGGAATTGAGGCGGCGTCGATGTCGGCGCTCGTTAAGACGGCGTTGACGGCTTATGCCTGGGAGGGTGCGGGACCCGCTCGCATGGCCCGCTCGCTCAATAGCATGCTCATGGGCTTTTCGAGGGTCGAGACGTTTGTGACGGCGTTTATCGCCAAGATTGATCTTAAAGCGGGCCGCGCTACCTATTGCTCTGCGGGACATCCTCCCACTATGGTCATTAGGCCGTCGTCGACGCCGCATGGCGGAGGAGAGACCTGCGGGGGAGAAGTGGAGCTCCTTGGGTGCCAATCGGGCGTGATCGGTGCCTTTGAGAGCATGGTGTACGAGACGGGCGTGTTTACGTTCGATCCTGGTGACATGCTGTTTATGTATACCGACGGAACGATCGAAGCACGCGACCGCTCGGGTGCTTTCTTTGGCGAGCAACGCCTGCGCGACCTTCTACTCTCTGTTTCGGGTGAGGGCGTATCGGGCATTTGCGGTAAGGTCTTGGGCGAGCTTGACCGCTTTACCGACTCGGCGCTGGACGATGACATTGCATTGGTGTCCCTTGAGTTTTTACGGGGTCGATCGTAGGTCGCGACGTTGGGCATACAGAATCCTAACGGTTGCAGAAAAGTGTGCATCGAGCGAGCTCTTTTGGGGAACCATGGTCGCATGAATGAGTGGAATGACATAGCGGTTTTGACGCCACCGGGCGATATCGATATCGCCTCGGTGCCCGAGCTGCGCCGACGGTTGGATAATTTAATCGACCGGGGCGTGCGCCGTGTTGTCATCAATTGCCAGACCGTGGCTTTTATCGACTCGACGGGTTTGGCGTTTTTGCTTACGCGTGCCAGAGAGCTTATGAGACGAGAAGGGCTGCTTTCGCTTGTTAACGCCTCCGATGAGGTCGTTCGCTTTTTGGAGATTGCCCGACTTGTCGACATCCTTCATGTTGCGGGTCCGGTGCGGGAGTCGATTCCCGCCATTCCGGTGGGGGAGTTGCCGCGATGGAGCAAGAGCGTCAAGGTGCAGCGAGGCATCGAGAATCTCCCGTATTATCGGCACCGTGTGGCCGAGATTCTCGAATCGCTTCCCCTGAGGTGTGATGAGCGCTATGACGTCGCATTAGCGTTGGGGGAGGCATTGGGTAACGCATATGACCATGCGGGCGGTGTTGGCTGCATCCTGACGATTCAGGCCTATGGGGACCGTGTTGTGCTTGAGGTGCTTGATCGAGGTTCTGGCTATTCTATCGATGGGGCGAGCGAACCGATGGCATCCGAGGAACGCGGACGCGGTATCAAGCTTATGCGCATGCTCGTCGATAATGTGGAGGTTGCCCGTCGCACGGATGGTGTCGGCACACGCGTTCGGATGGTGAAGCTGTTTAGCTCGGCATTGGAATCGTGCGCTTAGCGCCTTGGGTCGACATGATTTCCCTGCGTGAACTTGCTTTGGGCAACTTTTTTGAAAAAAGTACTTGCGTCTTTTGGATAACTCGCGTAAATTAATAATCCGCAAGCGGACATGGCTCAGTTGGTAGAGCACAACCTTGCCAAGGTTGGGGTCGCGGGTTCGAGCCCCGTTGTCCGCTCCATTGCATTTCCGGACCGTTCTTAACGGTCCTTTTTCGGCGAAGTGGCCAAGTGGTAAGGCAGAGGCCTGCAAAGCCTTTACCCCCGGTTCGAATCCGGGCTTCGCCTCCAGGCAACATCCGGGCGCTCCGGCGCCCGTTTTGTTTTACATATGCGGACATGGCTCAGTTGGTAGAGCACAACCTTGCCAAGGTTGGGGTCGCGGGTTCGAGCCCCGTTGTCCGCTCCAACTATCTTACGCGGTTCTAACGAACCGCGTTTTTTGTTGACGCTGCGCGAGCCCCGGGCACCCCATCTTGCCCCTCAATCGTCGGTCGCGTACATAAAGTACGCTTCCCTCCTCTTTCGCGGCAACCTGGGGCACCCGGAGCCCGCTCGCTGTCGTGGCCGGGGGAGTGGGTTTTCCGTTCTTTTCACTAATCGGTCGATTCGTCCCGGGAGGCTCGAACCCGAGAGGGGGCGAGCGTCTTGGGGCGTGGCCGTGGCGTTGTTTGCCGCGAATAACAGCTTTGGGCGTATCATCGTGGGCATTACCCAGCAGATGGACTATCTTGAGCGGCTGGGCATCGAGGCCATCTGGCTGAGCCCGTTTTACCCATCGCCTCTTGTCGATGGTGGCTATGATGTGGCGGACTACTGCGATGTCGACCCACGTCTCGGCTCGCTTGACGACTTCGATGACATGGTCGCTGCGGCTCACGCGTGCGGCATCAAGGTCATCGTCGACATCGTGCCCAATCATTCATCCAACCAGCACCCCTGGTTCAAAGCCGCTCTTGCCGCCGGCCCTGGATCGCCCGAGCGCGCCCGTTATATCTTCCGCGATGGTCGCGGCGAACATGGCGAGCTGCCTCCCACCAATTGGAATGCCAACTTTGGCGGCCCCGCCTGGACGCGTGTTGCGGACGGTCAGTGGTAGCTGCATATGTTTATGCCCGAGCGGCCGGACTTTGTCTGGTCATGCCCCGAGGTTCATGCGTTCTTTTGCGACGTCCTGACGTTTTGGAGCGATCGAGGCGTTGATGGCTTTCGCATTGATGTGGCGCACGGTCTCGCCAAGGACCTCGACCGCGATGACCTTGACCGGTGGCATCTCGCCGAGGGCGATGACATGGTTGACGACGGCACCCATCCGCTGTGGGACCGCAACGAGGTCCACGAGATCTATCGCGCGTGGCGACGCGCTATGCCCTGCCGCAAATCAAGGCGACGCGCTACCACCAGATTGCGCTCGACTGGCTCTTACGCGACGGGTCGTCTTATGACGAGGACCGTGAACTCGGCGAGCGCCGCGCGCGGGCGGCCCTTTTGCTTGAGCTGGCGCTTCCGGGCTCGGCATACGTGTATCAGGGTGAGGAGCTCGGCCTTTTTGAGGTGACTGATGTCTTCGTGAGGTTCGCGAGGGCGTCGCAAAACTTTTCAAAAAAAGTTCTTGCATAGGATGCGGGCATCACGTAAGATTAATCCCCGTAAGCGGACATGGCTCAGTTGGTAGAGCACAACCTTGCCAAGGTTGGGGTCGCGGGTTCGAGCCCCGTTGTCCGCTCCATTTGGGCGTTTAGCTCAGGGGGAGAGCGCTTCCCTGACACGGAAGAGGTCACAAGTTCAAATCTTGTAACGCCCACCAAATGTTCGCAGTCCAGAGGCTTTGCTTCTGGACTGTTTTGTTATAAACACACATAATATGCCGTCAAATTATCGACCTCGGTCGCTTTTCACGTTGCATTTGCTGCCCAGCATAATTTGTCGTTATTGGCCTCTTGGTCTCGTGGGAGATGATTATTTTGATCATAACCGTGCACGTCGCCCGCGTTTCCATGGTTGACCCCCATGCAATCTTTTATGGTGATCGGTTTTGGCGAGATTGCCTTCCAGGGAGGATTCGGAACGATTGAAGGCCGTACGTTCTTCGCGCGCTGGGCGGGCCTTGTCACAAAGGGGTGGGCTTTTGTGGTTATCGCCGGCGTGCTGCTCGATCCCTTTACAGCGGCTCTCGGCCGCATGATAGCTCGCGAAGAGAGGTAATAGCTCCTCGCCTATCGAATGCCGGCGGACGGGGTGCCGGGGCTGTAGTCTTCCGAGCGTTTGCAGCCCCGTCGCTCCGTCCGCCGGCATTCGACCGCAACATGTTGGTCAAGCATAATCTTTTGGATTCTTTTCGCGTGAGCGGCTTGGTTTTGGTAGGATTTGTCGGCGGCTTGACTAGGGGGTTTTATAACTGCCTTGCAGGTAGCCGCGTTGGTAACGTTTTACCGACTTGCCGAGAAACCCTCATAATTAATGTGTCTGTAAAATGACCAATTGCTTTGACCTGCTGAAACACTATATGTTGTGTTTGACCTAAAAAAAGAATACAGGATATAGAGGCGTCTTTGTCGTATGATAGATGGCGGACAGAGAACGAAGACCTTGTTCGTCCCATTTGGACACGCCTTTGAGCCGCTTGATCGGCCGCGAGGATTGTCCGCATGAGGACCTATGGTTTATCGAGAGCACAGATTGCGCGACGGCGCCGCAAGACAGGGACAAGCCCTGCCAGGCATCGTTTGGCTCTGAAGCGCAATGGGATTACGACGCGAAAGAGGCAAGAGGATGAAGATCATCAAGCGCAGCGGCACCGAGGTTGCCTTTGACATCGATAAGATCGTCAATGCGATTCGCGCCGCCAACTTGGAGGTCGAGGAGGGCTCTCGTCTTACCGACCGCCAGGTGATCTACGCGGCGCAAAACGTCGCCGAGGCATGTGAGAAGGCCGGCCATACCGTATCGGTCGAGGAGATCCAGGATCTGGTCGAGGACGAGATCATGCGTCTCGACTGCTACGAGGTCGCTCGCCGCTACATCATCTATCGTTATGTTCAGAGCCTGAAGCGCCAAAAGAACACGACCGACGACAAGATCCTGTCGCTGATCGAGTGCAATAACGAAGAGGTTAAGCAGGAGAACTCCAATAAGAATCCGACCGTCAATTCCGTTCAGCGCGACTATATGGCCGGCGAGATTTCCAAGGACCTGACCCAACGCGTGCTGCTGCCCCAGGAGATCGTGGATGCCCATAATGAGGGCCTGATCCATTTCCACGATTCGGATTACTTTGCCCAGCACATGCACAACTGCGATCTGGTGAACCTGGAGGACATGCTCCAGAACGGCACCGTTATCTCGGGCACGCTGATCGAGAAGCCGCACAGCTTCTCGACCGCCTGCAACATCGCGACGCAGATTATCGCCCAGGTTGCTTCCTCCCAGTACGGCGGTCAGTCTATTTCGCTGACCCATCTCGCCCCGTTCGTTGAGGTGAGCCGTCAAAAGATTCGCGGCGAGGTCACTCGCGAGCTTGAGGAGCTCGGTGTTTCGGCATCTGCCGAGAAGGTTCGCGAGGTCGTTGAGGAACGCCTGCGCGATGAGATTCGTCGCGGCGTCCAGACGATTCAGTATCAGGTCGTGACCCTTATGACCACGAATGGCCAGGCGCCGTTCGTGACGGTCTTTATGTATCTCAATGAGGCCCGTACGCCCCAGGAGAAGCACGACCTTGCCATGATTGTGGAGGAGACGCTTCGTCAACGCTATGAGGGCGTTAAGAACGAAGCCGGCGTGTGGATCACCCCGGCGTTCCCCAAGCTCATCTACGTGCTCGAGGACGATAACATCCGCGAGGATTCGCCGTACTTCTATCTGACCAAGCTCGCCGCCAAGTGCACCGCCAAGCGCATGGTGCCCGACTACATCTCCGAGAAGAAGATGCGCGAGCTCAAGCTGTCTAAGGGCGAGACCGCCGGCAACGGCGATTGCTATACCTGCATGGGTTGCCGCAGTTTCCTGACGCCCGACCGTTCGGGCAACGGCTTTAACAATGTCGCCAACGCTCTGAACTATGACCCGACCAAGCCTAAGTACTATGGTCGCTTTAACCAGGGTGTTGTGACCATCAACCTGCCCGATGTTGCGCTGAGCTCGCATCAGGACATGGACAAGTTCTGGAAGATCTTCGATGAGCGCCTTGAGCTGTGCCACCGCGCCCTGCTGTGCCGTCATGAGCGCCTGATGGGCACGCTTTCGGATGCTGCGCCGATTCTTTGGCAGTACGGTGCCTTGGCGCGCCTTAAGAAGGGTGAGACGATCGACAAGCTGCTCGTGGGCGGCTATTCCACCATTAGCCTGGGTTACGCCGGTCTGTATGAGTGCGTCAAGTACATGACGGGCCACAGCCACACCGAGAAGGAGGGCACGCCGTTTGCCATGGCCGTCATGCAGCACATGAACGACAAGTGCGCCGAGTGGAAGGCCGAAAGCGATATCGACTTCTCGCTGTACGGCACTCCGCTTGAGTCGACGACCTACAAGTTCGCCAAGTGCCTGCAGCGCCGTTTCGGCATTATCCCGGGCGTGACGGACAAGGGCTACATTACTAACAGCTATCACGTCCACGTGTCCGAGGAGATCGATGCCTTCGACAAGCTTAAGTTTGAGGGCATGTTCCAGCAGCTTTCGCCGGGCGGTGCTATCTCCTACGTTGAGGTTCCCAACATGCAGGACAACCTCAAGGCGGTCATTCGCGTAATGCAGTACATCTACGACAACATCATGTACGCCGAGCTCAACACCAAGAGCGATTACTGCCAGGTGTGCGGCTATGACGGCGAGATTCGCATTGTCGAGGACGATGGCAAACTGGTGTGGGAGTGCCCCAATTGCGGCAATCGTGACCAGGAGAAGATGAATGTCGCCCGTCGCACGTGCGGCTACATCGGTACCCAGTTCTGGAACCAGGGTCGAACCGAGGAGATCCGCGACCGCGTGCTGCATCTCTAATAACCATCCCAGGCTGCCCCGTAGCGAGGCCCCGGACCTTTACTCGCCATTTCGGACAGTCCTGGCTCACGACGGAGGCGCCACTGGCGCCTCCTGTTCGTGCGGAACTCATATCGAGCAAAGGTCCGGGGCCTCGCTACGGGGCAGCCAAGTTGATGTAGCTGAGATGCAGCATGCGGTCTGCTCACTCCTCGAAGTTCTTAGCGGAAATAATTCGAGCT
Organism: Collinsella sp. HCP3S3_D1; assembly: GCF_052064015.1. Classification (NCBI taxonomy): domain Bacteria; kingdom Bacillati; phylum Actinomycetota; class Coriobacteriia; order Coriobacteriales; family Coriobacteriaceae; genus Collinsella; species Collinsella sp. HCP3S3_D1. Next base: position 91,383 of record NZ_JBQHWK010000001.1, on the reverse strand, counting down.
GCAGCTGCGATTTACTTGAGATGGCGGTTGAGCCGCAACCCAGTTTTTATTGGACCTCGAACCCTATGCTCGATGTTCGCTTTGTTCACCGAGTGTCGCTCGCGAGGGATCTGGAGCATATCGTCCCGCCCGCAGTTTCGCAGGCCGAAGGCCGAGAATGTTTGAGGACGGGATGATATGCTCCAGACCCCCAGGAAGGTTACCTATGAACTACGCGAACATTAAGTATTTCGACATTGCTGATGGAGAAGGCGTTCGTACATCTCTGTTTGTGAGTGGGTGCCGTCGTGGGTGCAAGAATTGTTTTAACTCCGTCGCGTGGGACTTTGCCGCGGGTGAACCGTTCGATCGTGCCGTCGAGGACAAAATCATCGAGAGTCTTGATCATCCCTTTATTGATGGCCTGACGATTCTGGGCGGGGAGCCTATGGAACCCGAGAACCAGGCGGGGCTCGTTGATTTTATCGAACGCGTGCGTGCGACCTATCCTGTGGAGTCTGGGAAGACCATTTGGTGCTTTACCGGTGACGTGCTCGAGGAACTAATGCCGGGCGGCCGTCACCATACCGACGTGACGGACCGTATCCTTGCTTGCCTCGACATGCTGGTAGACGGTCCGTTCGTTCAAGATCTGTACGATATCTCGTTGCGCTTTAGGGGCTCGAGCAATCAGCGCGTGATCGACATGAACGCCTCGCGCGCTCGTGCTGCGCGCGAGGGCGTTGCGCTTTGCGACGCTGTGGAGCTTTGGCGGGACGATCCGGTCTATTCGACCCATACTATGTAGCTGGAAGAGGTTGCGTGCCGGCGTGGTACCATAGCGCGAACGCGAAATCGAAAAAAGTGAGGCCCAGATGGTCGATCAGGAAAAAGTCGAGACTGCTATTAAGCTGCTGCTTGAAGGTATAGGCGAGGACCCAACTCGTGAGGGCCTGCTGGAGACCCCGGCACGCGTCGCCCGTATGTATGGCGAGATTGCCGGCGGTATGGGCCAGAGTGCCGAGGAGCACCTGTCCAAAACCTTTGCCGTCGCTTCGAACGATTTGGTTATCGAGCGCGACATTACGTTTTACTCGCTGTGCGAGCACCATCTGCTGCCGTTTTATGGCAAGGCTGCGATCGGCTATATCCCTAACGGTCGCGTGGCGGGTCTGTCTAAGCTTGCTCGCACGGTTGAGGTTTATGCCCGTCGTCTGCAGCTGCAGGAGCAGCTGTGCGCGCAGGTTGCCGATGCCCTCATGGAATATCTTGCTCCCCAAGGGGCGATCGTGCTGATGGAAGCCGAGCATATGTGCATGACCATGCGCGGCGTGCAAAAGCCCGGTACCAAGACCGTAACGCTTGCTCGTCGCGGTGTCTTTGAGACCGATCCCGCGCTCGAGGAGCGATTCTTTAGGATGCTGGACCGCTAACCATGAGAGTCGTCAACGACTTTACATCGAAGACCGATGAGGGGACGCCGCGTCGCGGTTTTATGGCTTCGGGCCTGACTCCCTTTGGCGCCATGCCTCGCATTGATTACATTTGTGCCAACGGGCTGTTCCGGCGGCACCTGGGCAACATTGCACAGTTGGAATCGGGGCGCATCTTTTGCCGCCACGGTATTGACCATCTGCTGGATGTCGCGCGCATTATGTGGATTAAGAATCTTGAGGAACAGCTCGAATTTGACCGCGAGGTCATATACGCCACGGCACTTCTTCACGATATCGGCAAAGATGAACAGTATGAATCGGGTATATCCCATGATGTTGCAAGCGAGCGCGTCGCTGATGCGATTCTTGGCGGCATGCCCGATGACGTGGCATTTGATCCGGCCGATGCCGCGGCCATTAAGACGGCCATTTTAGGCCATAGAAAGCTGCGCGTGAACAGCCAACCGCTTGAGCGTCTGCTCTATGCAGCCGACAAAGCATCGCGCGCCTGCTTTGCATGCCCCGCGCGCAATGCCTGCAACTGGAGCGATGATAAAAAGAACCTGTCGATTCGCGTGTAGTTGGTTTGCGCGGTCGGGGTTCTAAACGAAGGAGACGAACGCGATGACCAACAAGAAACTGCCCGAGAATGCAACCAAGACTGAAGGCGCCGAGCTCGCCCGCCGTGGAAGGGGCGAAATATCCACCGCAACGGCGGTGCCCCACGTGAGCTATGACGATCTGCGCCATGCCGATCGCATCACCGTTGAAGGTCTTGAGGTCTTTGCCAACCACGGCGTGTATCCCGAGGAGAACGCCCTGGGCCAGAAGTTCATCGTGTCCTTGGTGCTCTATGCCGACCTGCGTGCAGCAGGGGAGCACGATAACCTGGATGCCTCGATTGACTACGGCTCGGTGTGCCACGATGTCGATGGCTATCTGCGCGAGCATACGTTTAAGCTCATCGAGGCCGCAGCCGAGGGCGTGGCCCAGATGCTGCTACGTCGTTACCCTCTGCTGCTCGGCGTGCGTGTTAAGCTCGATAAGCCTTGGGCGCCCGTCGGTCTTCCCCTGGCAAGCTGCGGTGTCGAGATCGAGCGCGTGCGCTAACCGGTTCTAATACGTCTCTATGGGTGGCTGCTTGAGCCGCTGCGACAGAGCTCTATTGTTGGGGCAGTACGTGTCGAGCAGGGCGTGAAACCGCTGATTGTGGCTTGGCTCGAGCAAGTGGACGAGCTCGTGGGCGACAACCATGTCAAGGCACTCGACGGGGTAGGCGGCAAGCTCGCGTGCGATGCGAATGGCACCGGTTTTGGGCGTACACGAGCCCCAGCGCGTCTTCATGCTGCGCACGGAAACGCGGGAAGCGGCGATACCCATTGCGATTTCGTATGTGCGCACCATATCGCGCAGCGCCGTGGTGACCTCGGATGTATAGAGCTGGTCGATGCGGGCTTGGAGCTCATCGGGCGTTAGGCCGTCGAGGATTGCGTGCCGCTTGGCCTGTGGGTGTTCGTCTGGCTCGTCGGTACCCATAAAACTTGCGAAGGTGGCCTGTTTGGGTCGCGGTGCGGGTGATGCAAAGTTGTGATCGAGCGCATCTTGTACCGTGATGGGCTTGCCCCAAAGCGCAATGATGGACGAGGGGCTGAGCGGCTCTCGCTCCGTCGCCTGACGTTGCTCGCGCTGGGCAAGTCGGCTGATAATCCAGGCGCTGTTGCGCTTCACAAATGCTTCGATACGCTCGCGGGTGGCACCGAGCGGTGCGCTTGCGTGGACCTCACCGCTCGATGTGACGCGTAGGTTGAAGTTCTTGACACGCTTTTTGGTAACGACGACGGGGATGGGCATCCCATCCGGTCGGGATACGGAAATCGTAAACTGCTGCGTCAAAAGCGGTCCTTCAGATTGGGGACGGGCCGGCATGTCGACCGTTCGGCATGCCGGCCCGCTCAAGGGATGTGAAATTAATAACGCTCAAAGAAGGCAAGCGCGTTGTCGCTGCAGAGCTTTTGCATCACGGTCTTGCCAAAATGCTTGGAGAGCATGTTCTGGAACTCGGGCATCTTGCTGGCATCGGAGAGGAAAGCGGGCACCGTGGCGCCGTCCCAGTCGCCGCCGAGCGCGATGACGTCCTCGCCGCCCAGGTCGAGCCAGTGCTCGATATGTGCCGCCAGCTGATCGAAGGTGACGTCTGCGGCGGTCTTGTCGGTTGCATCGTTGGAAAGGAATTCGCTGCAGTAGTTGAGGCCGACGATGCCACCCATGTCGCGAATGGTGCGGAACTGGTCGTCGGTAAGGTTGCGTTTGGCGCCGCAAACCGCACGGGAGTTGGAGTGGCTGGCGACGAAGGGACGCGTGGCGCGGGCGGCGACCTCGTCAAAGCACTCATCGTTGAGATGGGAGACGTCAAGCACCATGCCGGCGTGCTCCATCTGCGTAAGTGCCTCGATGCCGGAGGCGGTGAGGCCGGCGTGGGTATCGTGTCCGCTCGCGAGCGGCCCCTGCGCGTTCCAGCTGAGTGACGACATGAGTACGCCCAAGCTCTTGAGCACCTCGATCAGCGCGGGGTCCTCGGCAAAGAACGTGGCGTTTTCGATGGTGTGGATGCAGGCGACCTTGCCGTCCTTGAGCGCAGGGCGAATGTCAGCGGCGCTGCGCACGTTGACCATGCGATCGTGGTTGAGCATGGCCTGGCCGCTCATATGCGCCATGATCTGCGCCTGGAAGCGCGCGGCGTGGGCGGAGGGAATCTCGTCGGGGACAAACGTGGCGAAGCACTGTGCCCACGGTGTGTTGCCGATCTTTGTGAGCGAGATGGCGCAGGCGTTGCCCTCGATGAGGTCGAAATCTTGCGGATGCGTCTCGTCGCCGGGGAAATAACCGTCGGTTCCGGCGGTAAAGCGCAGGTCGAGATCGAGCGTGGCCCAGCCGATGCGGTCGGCGGTGTCGCAGTGCAAGTCAAATACGGGATATGCCATGGTTCCTCCGGTTGCAGCGTTTCTTTGCAAACTGTCTTCGAATTGTATGACTAGGGTATAGTTAGCGCCATACGTTCATGGCGGCCCGCGTTGTGTGCCGCCCTTATCACGGAGGTTTCCATGTCCAACCAGGGCAAGAAGGTCAAGACTCATTATCGCGGCACGCTCGACGACGGCACGCAGTTCGATAGCTCCTACGATCGCGGCGAGCCGCTGGAGTTCACCTGCGGTGCCGGTCAGATGATCAAGGGCTTCGATGCCGCCGTTGTCGACATGCAGGTGGGCGAGAAGAAGACCGTGCACATTCCTGCTGCCGATGCCTACGGCGAGCACAATCCCGAGATGGTTATCACCTTCCCGGCCGAGCAGGTTCCCAACATCGAGCAGATCGAGAAGGGCATGAAGCTCTTCCTGTCCACGCCGAGCGGCATGCCTGTCCCTGCCGTTGTCATCGATGTGACGCCCGAGGCCGTGACGCTCGATGCTAACCACGAGCTGGCCGGCAAGGATCTCAACTTTGATATCGAGCTCGTCGAGGTCGAGGATTAGAGTATGCCTGAACGCTTGGTTTCGACGACATGCTTGGGAAATCTCAACGATCCGTCCTATGAACTCCTGCTTCGTCGGGAGCTGGGTGGCATCTTTGAAGTTGACGAGCTGCTGCTCGATTGGGACCAGGCTGACGTATGCGCGTTTGCGGGCGTGACGGAGCTGGGGCGCACGGTCGATGTTCGGCTAGATGCTGCCGACGGCAGTCGTCTTGCCGACGGCGACGTGCTCGCCATCGACCGTTCGGGCATGGTGCCCGTGGCGGTTGTCGTGCGCCTGCGCAGCGCCGAGGTCTATTTGGTCGAAGTCGACCGCATGGATCCGATTGCGCTCGCGCATGCGTGCTGGGAGATCGGCAACATGCATGCGCCGCTTTTCCGAGGCGATTCGGACGAGCATACCGTGCGCATGTATACGCCGGTGCAGCCTGTTTTGGGCCGCATGCTCCGGGGCGTCGAGGGCGTTATGCTCTCGGTGGTTAGCCGTGAACTCGATACGGACCGGCGTTTTGCGTCGAGTGCGGCGTATGCCGTTGTGAGCATGGCTCCCGACTTTACGATCGTAAAAAAGGCGCGCGGTTAACGTGCGTATGAGCAAGACGGACTTTGAGAGGCAGCTATTCAAAGTCCGTCTTGCTGTTGATGAGGTGCTGTGGGGGAAAGCATATGGGTCTTGAGGGAATCAAGCTGATTGCATGCGATTTGGACGGCACGTTGCTGCATCCGGGGGAGTGCGAGCCGCGTTCCGAGGCCTTTGAGCTCATCGATGAGCTGCATCGTCGTGGCATCGTGTTTATGCCGGCGAGCGGCCGTCAATATGCGAGCTTGCGCTATCTGTTTGCCCCGGTGGCCGATGAGCTCGCCTATGTATGCGAAAACGGAGCCCTCGTGATGAGCGAGGGGCGTGCCGTTGTCAAACGTTCCATGGAGCGTAACCTTGCTATGGATATCGCGAATGCCGTGGTTGCGTATCCCCATGCCGACGTGACCCTTTCCTGCGAGGGACACCTCTACACCATAAGCGGCAACGATGCATTCGTCGACCATTTGCGCTACGAGGTCCATTGCGATGTTGCGGTGGTCGACCGCCCCGAGGACATCGACGAGGACGTCATTAAGATCGCGTTTCAAACGCCCGAGACAGAGCAGCCGGCGGCGCTGGAGTATTTCGTCCGTCGCTTTGGCGACCGGGTCGATGTGATGACGTCGGGAACCGAATGGACCGACTTTATCGGCTTTGATTCGGGCAAGGGGTCCGCGCTTGCCGATTATGGTCGTGCGCTGGGGATCTCACCTAACGAAATGATGGCGTTTGGCGATAATGAAAACGACCGCGACATGCTCAACGTGGTGGGCCATCCCTATCTGATGGAGAGCTGCAATCCCAGCATGCGCGGTATCAACGACCGCGTCCGTTACGTGCGCACGGTCGAAGAAGAGCTGCGTCGCCTACTTGCTGAGTAGACATTTGGGACATGCCTGGAAATCTTCCTTTTGCCGCAATCGGTGAAAAGTTGCTTTTAAGGCATGTCCCAAAATCTACCTACAGTTGGGGCAGAGGCCTTCGAAGATGGTGTAGTGCGAGCTGACGCTCCATCCGATTTGTTCGGATGCCCTGGCGTCGAGCTGGGTATTGAAGGGGAGCGGCACATCGATGACGCGGCCACACGAGGTGCAGATGATATGCGCATGCGGCTCGATGGCACGATCGAAGCGGCTGCCGCCCGGCGTTTTAATCGAGAGAATCTCCCCGGCATCGGCCAAGAGATTGAGGTTGCGGTAGACCGTACCGCGGCTGATTTTGTCATCCTGCGCGCGCACAGCGTTGTAGATCTCTTCGGCGGTGGGATGGTTGTAGCTTTGGCGCACGGCATCAAGAACTAGCTTTCGCTGCCTGGTATTCCTTCTTTGCACCGCCATGCGCCTCGCCTCTTTTCTATTAACGGTCGTAGGTAAATGATACCGTATTTAGCACACAATACTAATAATGAGGAGTGAAACCGCCTTCATTGGCAAGTGGGGCTCGGACCTGGGCGTCTACGAGGCGAAAACGCGTTCCCATGCGCTCGTAGGAGGCATGAAGCGCCTCGAGATGAGATAGGATGTTTGCTGGAGCTCCCTGTATCTCCATCTCGACTGAGCCGTCTTCCATGTTACGCACCCAGCCGGTGAGTGCGCGTGCCTGCGCGAGGTTGGTGTTGGTAAAGCGAAAACCAACGCCTTGGACCTGTCCCTCCCAGCGCAGGAAATAGCGCAGGGGAGTGTCTTGAGTGGCCTCGTCGTTTGCGAGCACAGTAAGCCTGCGGCGCAGCTCGAGCTCGACGCCAGAGGGCTTTTGGGGCTCGCGGCTGCCGCCGGCGACGCCCGAGAAAAGCTTGTCGAAAATACCCATCGCTAGGCCTGCTTGACAGAATCGGCGGGGAAGGTAATGCCGGTCTGTTGGCGCACGGCATCCATGATGCGCAGCGAGACAAGCGTGACATCGCGATAGTGGCCAAGCTCGTGACGTCCCGCCGGGGTCTCCCAAATCTCTTCCTTGACGTTATCGATGCCGCCGATGGCGGTGATAAAGTCTGCGAGTTCGTATTCCATGGTGTTGCTCGATTTGGGAAGGTCGAGCACGCGGCCGTTGTCGCTCTGTTCGCGCGGCGCCTCGGTCGCCGAGCCGCGTACGACATCGCCGCGATAGTCGATGCGGACGTTGCGGGGCGTGGACAGATGGTCAATCTGGATAGTGCCACGCTCGCCTTCGATCTGCGAGGGCAGTAGGTCATTCGTAATTTTGGAGTGCGCGAGCTCGACGGAGATACGGCCACCGCCGTAGCTGGCGAGGATGGAACCGCAGCCATCGATGGGGCCATGGGTGAGCTCTTGCGTGGTGGGGTCGAGCAGAGTAGCCATGCTCGTAAGGCCGGAGGGCATGCCGAAGATCTCGACCATGGGCTCGACGGTGTAGACGCCAATATCCATGAGGGAGCCCGAGGCCATGTGGCAGTCGAAGATGTTGGTGGCGCGTCCCGCGAGAACCTCGTTGTAGCGTGAAGAATACTTGCCAAAGCGCAGTGAGGCGCGACGAATGGGCGCAATCTCGCCCAGGGCGTCCTCGATGGCGTGGAAAGCGGGGTCATGGAGCGGGCGCATGGCCTCGAGGGCTACGACGCCCGCCGCCTCGGCGGCGCGGAAGACTTCCAGCGCCTGCGCCTCGGTGGCGCAGAAGGGCTTCTCGACGATGACGTGCTTGCCGCTGGCGATGCAGGCAAGGGCCTGCTCGTAGTGAAGTGCGTTTGGGCTGCCGATATAGACGGCGTCGACGTCGGCGGCTGCTGCAAGCTCATCAAGTGAAGTAAAGTTTCGCTCGCCGCCGTGCTCGGCAGTAAAGGCGGCGCCGCGCTCGGCGTTGCGCGAGAGCGTGCCTACGAATACAGCCTGGTCGTTGGCATTGACGACCTGGATAAAGTCGTCGGTGATCATGGATGTGCCGATGGTCGCGATGCGCAGCATACGTCCCCCTTGCGTTGTTTTGGTCTACAGGATGAGTGTAGCGCGTGGGGATATAAAGCTGCGCGAAAACGCTATTACAGGTCGCTCTCGTTAAAGCCGGTGTCGATATCGAGGTTGACTCCATCGGCCGCAGTGGTGGCGAGCTCGTCGCAGCGCTCGTTGAGCTCGTGGCCGGCATGCCCCTTAACCCAGATGAACTCCACCTTATGCTTGCTCTTTGCGGCAAGCAGGCGCTCCCACAGGTCGCGGTTCTTAACGGGCTGCTTGTTGGCAGTTTTCCACCCGCGCTTTTTCCAACCGTCGATCCAGTGCTTGTTAAAGGCGTTGACGACGTACTGCGAGTCGGAGTGGACCTCGACCTCGCAGGGACGGTTGAGTGCCTCGAGCGCCACGATGACCGCCATGAGCTCCATGCGGTTGTTGGTGGTCTTGGCGTAGCCACGCGAAAGCTCGGAGGTGAAGGTCTTGCCGGCGGGGTTGGTGTATTTGAGCACGGCGCCGTAGCCACCGCGTCCCGGATTGGATCGAGCCGAGCCGTCGGTATAGATGATGACCTTCACAGACTTCCTTTCGTCGAGTTCCTCTCTTGCGGCTGTCTATTGTATCGCCGGTCCATCCTGTTTTATGCGAGGCGCGCCGCTCCACAAGGATGGTGGAGACGTTGTCGCCAAGAAAGATGGGCGACCTGAATTGTCAAGAGCTAGAGGGCTTTTAAATCTGCCATTTCTATCCCGTCCCCAAATGGTTGGTTTTCGTGGATGATGCGATCGAGTTCGTCGAGGTATTGCCGCAGCAGGGGAGAGGGCTTGCGCTCATCGTGCATGATGTAGCCCACGCGCATCGTTGGAGCGTCTGCCAACGGGATCGATGCCATGCCCCATTGCATTTCATTGGAGAGGACACCGGTCGACAACGTGTAACCGTTCGACGTGATGAGCAGATTGGTGAGCGTGCCACGGTCGGAAACGCGGATGTTGCGGTCGCAGGGGATATAGCTAAACGGCTCCTCGGCGTAATAGAAGGAGTTTGAGGTCCCCTGCTCAAAGCTGTAGCGCGTATAGGGCGTAAGGTCGGCAAGCGATAGCTGGGGGCGGCGTGCGAGCGGATGGCGCTCGCTAACGAAGACGTGGACCGTTGCATCGAAGAGGGGATGGAAGCTTGCGCGGGCGTCGGCGAAGGCCTTCTGCAGGACGCGGGCGTTAAAGTCATCCAGATACAGAATGCCGATATCGCTGCGAAATGCGCGGACGTCGTCGATGATCTGTGACGTGGTGGTCTCGCGCATGATGAACTCAAACTTACTGTCGCGGCAGCGCTCGACGACGTTGACAAAGGCTTCGACCGAAAAAGCGTAGTGCTGGGCCGAGACGGCAAGGCGTGCCTGGGGTGTGCCGCCGTCCTCGTAGCGGGCCTCGAGCATATCGGCCTGCTCTACGACCTGGCGCGCATAGCCTAAAAGCTCGGTGCCGTCGTTGGTGAGTGTGACGCCGCGGCTGGAGCGCGTAAAGATTTCCAGACGGAGCTCCTGCTCTAGGCTTTTGACGGCGTTGGAGATATTGGATTGCGCGGTATAGAGGCGCTGAGCTGCGGCGTTAATTGAGCCGGATTCTGCCACGGCGATAAGAAAACGAAGCTGCTGGAGGGTCATCGGCACCCGTCCTTTCGATAGCTATCTAAAAAACCGATAACAGGTTAGCGCTTTTAAGTGATTGACCGCGCGAAACAATGCTCGTACTATTCAAAACACACAAAGGCGGTAGGTAATTAAGCCGACCACGAGAACGGGATGTCAAAAGGAGGACCGCATATGAACTGCTTACTAAGACGAATGCCGGGCTCCTGCTTGCGCCCGTCGGCGTGATCAGGAGACGGCGACTTACTTCTCTTACTCATATTACTTTTGTTCGATCAAGGAGATCATCATGAGCCAGTTTATCAACAACCCCGAGCACACCTTTGGTTTCGACACCCTGCAGCTGCACGTTGGCCAGGAGAGCGCCGACCCCGCATCCGATTCCCGCGCCGTGCCTATCTACCAGACCACGAGCTATGTGTTCCGCAACTCCCAGCACGCCGCTGACCGCTTTGGCCTTGCCGACGCCGGTAATATCTACGGTCGTCTGACCAACTCCACCCAGGGCGTCTTTGAGGACCGCATTGCCGCGCTCGAGGGCGGCGTTGCAGGTCTTGCCGTCGCCTCTGGCGCCGCCGCCATCACCTATACCCTGCAGGCCCTCGCTCAGGCCGGCGACCATGTGGTGGCCCAAAAGACCATCTACGGTGGTTCCTACAACCTGCTGGAGCACACGCTCTCCCAGTTTGGTGTCGAGACCACCTTCGTCGATGCCCACAACCTGGACGAGGTCGAGGGCGCCATCAGGGACAACACCACGGTCATTTACCTCGAGACGCTCGGCAACCCCAACTCCGATATCCCCAACATCGACGCTATCTCCGAGGTCGCTAAGAAGCATGGTCTTCCGGTTGTTGTCGATAACACCTTCGGCACCCCGTATCTGTTCCGTCCGCTGGAGCACGGCGCCAACATCGTCGTTCACTCTGCAACTAAGTTTATTGGCGGCCACGGCACCTCGTTGGGCGGCGTGATTATCGATGGCGGCAACTTTGACTGGAAGGCGAGCGGCAAGTATGCGCAGATCGCCGAGCCCAATCCCTCCTACCATGGCGTCTCGTTTACCGAGGCCGCCGGCCCCGCTGCCTTCGCGACCTATGTCCGTGCTATCTTGCTGCGTGACGAGGGCGCCTGCATTAGCCCGTTTAACGCCTGGGTCCTGCTCCAGGGCACCGAGACCCTGTCGCTGCGCGTTGACCGCCATGTCGAGAACACCAAGAAGGTCGTTGAGTTCCTGATCGGTGACGGCCATGTTGCCAAGGTGAACCACCCGAGCCTGCCCGAGCACCCCGACCATGAGCTGTACCAGAAGTATTTCCCCCGTGGCGGCGCCTCGATCTTCACCTTCGAGATCAAGGGCGGCCAGGAGGCTGCTTGGAAGTTCATCGACCACCTGCAGGTGTTCTCGCTGCTCGCCAACGTAGCCGACGTCAAGTCGCTCGTCGTGCACCCGGCTACCACCACGCACTCCCAGCTCTCTTCCGAGGAGCTTGCCGAGCAGAACATTACGCCCTCTACAATCCGTCTTTCCATTGGTACCGAGAACGCCGAGGACATCATTTGGGATCTGAAGCAGGCCTTTGCTGCGCTGGACGAGTAAGGCGACTTGTGCAAGGGCCCCTTGCGACTCGATAGGTATAACTGCATAAAACCCCTGCTCAAGGCGCCTGCGCGAACAATGGTTGCGCAGGCGCCTTTTTTGCATAGGAAGGGCGATATTACAGGGTTTTTGGCATGCTTTATGCATGCGAGTTGTGGAAAACTCCTGTTGAGAGGATGTGAGTTTTACGCAAATGACGTGCACCTTTTGAGAAAAACCGCAGGTCGCGATTTACTCGGGGTACTATGCAGCGCGATCGAATCACACGCAGCTTAAACGCAGCAAAAACTCACTACGGAGGTTTCCAGCTACATGAGGATCGATTCACGAAAACCGAAGGCCGCCGCCCTTTCTGCCACGCTTGCCGTGGCGCTTTTAGTGGGTGCCGGCGTAACCGATGCCCACGCGGCAACACTGTCCGACGCGGTCGGATCAACGCCGTCCGAGGCGACCCTGATGCAGCCCGTCGACTATCGTGGCGACGGCTTTGGCTCCATGCAGGAGTGGAACGCCTCGATGGGGGCCAAGCGCGATTCCCTAGAGGTCCGCGCGCAGATCATCATGAACATGTACGGTGACTATGCCACCGATGACGAGCGCGCTGTACTGCAGGGTTGTATCGACGGTGCGGGCAGTCTTTTGACGATGGAGGAGGTCGACGCGAAGTCGGCCGAGCTCGACGAGCTTCGCTCCACGCTCGAGGATGCTAAGCGCGAGGCGCTCGAGGCTGCGGCCGTCGAGGCAGAAGCTGCCGAGGCCGTTCAGGCTTCGTATTACAACGCCGGCTCCGGCTCGTCTTACGCGTCTGCTGCGTATTACGCGAACGGCTCGGGCCTGACGCGCTCGAGCGGCGTCAATAACTACAACGGTCGTCGCGAGACCTATTACAGCAGCAACGTGCTGTATCACCACCGCACGGGTGAGTGGACGCTGGATTCCGAGGGCTTTTGGCGTGATTCCGACGGCTACTACGTGGTGGCTGCGAGCGATAAGTCCCAGGGCTCGACCTTTACGGGCTCTAAGGGCGAGTGCAAGGTTTACGATTCGGGTTGCGCAGCCGGAACTACCGATTACTACACCGGTTGGTAATCTGTCGGCACCGATTGCACATGATGGACGGGCGTCTTTACTGAGCTTTCGGGCAATGTAGGGGCGCCTGTTTTTATATGCATTTGGGTTAACAGAGCCCTTACCGTGGCACTACGTTGGGCATATGGGCGCGGGGCACACTAAGTCATGAGAAACAAGGTCTTTCTCGTGGAGGAAGTGATCCCATGAACGCTCGAGATGTCGCTATTGCCGTCGTTGCCCTTTTGATCGGATGTCTTGGTCCGACGGCGGCGTTAGTTGCCGGCTTGCAGTCCACTACGGGTGCTGCTCCTGTGGTTGTGAGCGCCTTGATTGCAGCGGCGCTGTTGGGAAGCGCCGGCGTGGTGCTTTGCCGCGATGACGAGGACGAGGTCCCGGAGTCGCAAAACGAGCCTCAGTTTTAGCCTCGGCCTAAATGCGACAGGCCTTCGCGAGCGATGGGATCCTCGCGAAGGCCTGTCTGCTTACATTGCGCGCGTCGCCGTGCGGGCGAGGCTACCAGCTGCTTTCTATTTCGCGAATCCTCTGGTAGAGCCAATCGTTTTGCGGCACTTGGATATCGTGTTTGGCGGCCAGGCGGCAGATGGTGCCCGCGAACTCCTCGACTTCGGTTTTACGTTGTGCGATGCGGTCCTGCGCCATCGAGGGCATGCCGGCGGGATCGATTCCCTCGATGAGGTGCACCATCTGCGTCAGGTCTGCCTCGGTCAGCTCAACGCCCTCGGCGTTGGCGACCGCAAGTGTCTCGCGCATGGCGGAAACAAAGCAGCGACGCTGCTCGGAGTCCTGTTCCGTGGCGCTCCCGTACGTGCCGCCGTAGGCCATGCAGGTCTGGTTGATGCCATCGTTGAGCATGAGTTTGGCCCACATGCGGTGCGCAATGTCGCTCTCGACGGTATGGGCGATGCCGCAGCGCGTGTAGAGCTCATCGATGGCGGTGACGGTTGCGGGCTCGGTGCCTGCTGCCGCGCCAAAGCGAATCTCGCCCGCATTGGTAAAGGTGAGCGCGCCGTTAAGGAATACGGCGTCCATGCCCTGGCAGATGCCCAGGACGGTGTGCTTCCAGCCAAAGCGCTCGGCTATTTTTTGCTCGCTCGTAATGCCGTTGCACAGCGAGGCGATGAGCGTGTTGGGTCCCACGACGCGCTCCATAGTCTTGAGTGCTTGGTCGAGCCCTGTCGTCTTGACCGTGAGAATGACCAGATCGGCGGGCGTTGCCTCGCTGGCGCGGACGGACTTGAGCGCGCAGGGCTTTCCGTTGACGGTGAGCGCATCGCCCACGTGGCGCTCGAAACGCGCGTCATCCATGACGTATTCGACGGCATCGTTGCCGAGGGTCTTGGCAATCATGCTGCCGTAGAGCAGGCCGACGCCACCCTTGCCGATAAAGGCGACCTTGTTGATCTGCATGTGAATCATCTCCCCATATAAAAGGCGCCCGCATATGGGGCGCCTGATGGATTGTATGCCGCTGGGGCATGTGGCGTACACCGGAGGCTGAATTTAGAAGAACAAATGCATGGGAACTTATGCCGCGGGGCAGATGGCAAAAACGCGTGCGGGATATCCAACGCCATCGCGCACCTTGGGGAAGGTGCAGAAGATGACGGCGCCTGTGGCGGGAAGCTCGTCCAGATGGTCCATGACCTCAATCTGATAGCGGTCAACCGAGAGGATGTACTGCTCGCCGGGGTAGGGGTAGGCGTCCTCGCGTGTGGTCACGGATGCGGGGTCGGTGTCTGCCGGCTCGTGGCCGATGGCGCCGATGTTGCGCTCTTCTACAAGCCATTTGATGGCGTCGAGGTCCCAGCCGGGGTAGTGGGGCTGGCCGTCCTCGTCCTTGTTTTCGAGGTCGGCGAGCTTGGACCAGTCGGAGCGGAAGGCGACGAAAGCGTCCTCGGGAATGCGACCGTGCTCGTCCTCCCAAGCTTTGAGGTCATCGATAGTCAGGATAAAGTCGGGGTTTGCGGCGCACTCCTCGTGCTTATCGATCACGCAGAGCGGATGCATAAACTCGACGGGCTCGATCTCGCCGAGGGAGCGGCCGTCAACATGAAAGTGGCGCGGCGCATCGACGTGGGTGCCGTACTGCGAGGCGACCGAATACTGGAAGCAACGCATGGGCGCGAGCATATCCTCGGGCGTGCCGGGCAGGTAGTCGAAGAGCTTGGTGGACTCAAATGGCTTAAAGCCAAACCAGTGCGGGGTGTCGCACGAGAGCGTGTGGGTGAGGTCGATCCAGCGATAATCGGTGCTTTTGAGCTGGGATGCGAGGTTCCAAAGGTCGAGCGCGGGCATAGGCGACTCCTTTCATCGGGCTTTTTGCTGATGTTAAAGCGGTGCCGTGACAGCTCGATTTCTGCTGCGTTACGATACGTTCTCGATTGCGATTCCAATGTGTTTCGATGGCGTGGCCGTTGTGTTTCGCCTCATTAGGGCTTCGAGGGGAGAGGAGGGGCAGTGCAATATCGCGTTGACCCCAAAAGCGGTAACCGTATCTCGGCGTTGGGGCTGGGGTGCATGAGGTTTCCCGGTGCGCCGGGACGCCCCGATGCGAAGACAGCCGATGCTATCGTTTCCCGCGCCGTGGAGCAGGGGATAAATTACCTGGATACGGCTTATCTTTATCCCGGCAACGAGGCTTGCGTAGGCGCTTCGCTTGAGCGCTTGGGCCTGCGCGACCAGGTTTTGCTCGCGACCAAGCTGCCGCACGCCTCGTGCAAGTGCGCGGAGGATTTCGACCGTTTCTTTGATGAGCAGCTGCGCCGCCTGCGGACTGACCATATCGACTACTACCTCATGCACAACATCACCTCGCCCGCCCAGTGGGAACGCGTGGTGGCGTTGGGTATCGAGGATTGGATTGTGCGCCAAAAGGCTGCGGGGCGTATTCGCCAGATCGGTTTTTCGTACCACGGCAGTGCGGCGGACTTCCTCACGATGCTCGATGCTTATGAGTGGGACTTTTGCCAGATCCAGTACAACTACGCTGGAGAGCACTATCAGGCGGGGACGGCGGGGCTCATGGCCGCCGCCGAGCGAGGCCTCGCGGTGTTTGTGATGGAACCGCTTTTGGGCGGACGTCTAGCAGGCAAGCTGCCCCCGCGGGCCCGCGCTGTGCTCGATAGCGCCTGTGACCCGCATTTGCGCACCCCTGCCGCTTGGGGGCTTTCGTGGGTGTGGAATCATCCTCAGGTGACGATGCTGCTTTCGGGTATGACCGATACCGCGCAGGTGGATGAGAACGCGGCGTTGGCCGATCGGGCCCTGCCGGATTCGATGACAGCTACTCAGCTCGATGCCATCGCGCACGTGCTGACGGAGTTTGAAAAATCGAATCGCGTGCCCTGCACGGGATGCGGCTATTGCATGCCGTGTCCTAAAGGCATCAATATTCCTGGGTGTTTTGCCGCCTACAACGCAAGCTATGCGCACAGCTGGTTTACGGGTCTATCGCAGTATTTTACGGCGAGCGCGGTGCGCACAAGCGAGCCCAAGTTGGTGAGCAATTGCGTCAAATGCGGCAAATGCGCGCGGCACTGCCCGCAGCATATCGATATTCCCGAGCGTCTCGACGACGTACGCCGCCGTTTTCAGCCTGGACCCGTGACGGCGGTGCTTAAGGCCTTCGGCAAAACGCGCTCCTCATGACCCTTTTATAACTTGCGGTGGAATAGTTCCTGTTTGCGGCAGAATAAGGCATCAACAGGAACTATTCCACCGCAACTGATGGGGGTTATCTTGGTCGATCGAGGTTTACGTGATGATTCGCGTGATGTTCGCTGGGGCGTTTTGGGCGCGGGGCGCATTTCGCATCGATTTGCATCGTCGCTCAAGGAGGTTGATGGGGCACGGCTGGTGGCTGCGGCCGGCCGCACTCCTGCGCATGTCGAGGAATTTTGCCGAGCGTTTTCGATCGATGCCGCCCATGGCTATGCCCTGGCTGACGATAACGGCGATACGGCTTATGACGCGTTGATCGCCGATCCCGATGTCGACGCAATCTACTTGGCTCTTCCGCATGGTATGCATGCGCACTGGGCCTGTCGCGCCCTGCGTGCCGGAAAGGCCGTGCTGTGCGAAAAGCCGGCCGTTCTGAGTGAGGAAGAGGCCCTCTCGATTGCCTCCACCTCTCGCGAGTGCGGCGTACTGTTTATGGAGGCGATGAAGAATCGGTTTTGTCCGATACGCACTCGCGTGAAGGGCCTGCTTGCGTCGGGAGAGCTTGGCCGCATTGTCTCGATTGAGAGTGTGCAAAAGCTCGATTACGGCGAGACTCCTTCGGGTTATCTGCTCGACCCTTTGCAAGGCGGCTGCCTATATGACATGGGCTGCTATGCAGTCGGTTGGTTTGAGGCTTTGCTCGCGGGCGCGTGCGATGTTTTGTCTCGTGAAGTTCGCTGGCGTGACGTATCGGGCGGCCGCGTGGATTGGGCCGATGAGATCCATATGAGCGTCGGCGGCGTACCCATTCATATGGCGTGCGACGGCAAAGCAGCATATGAAAGCCGCTTAACGATTGCCTGCGAGCGGGGCTCGTTGGAAATCGAGCGCCTCCATCGCCCCGAGCTCGCCCATGTGAAGTACTCCGACGGACGAATGCTCGAAATAAATGCCCCGTTTGAGGTCGATGATTTCTACGGCGAAATCCAGCATGCGACCCAGCTCATCCGGGCGGGAAAACTCGAGAGTCCCGTCATGCCCCTTGCCGCCACGCAGCGTTGTGCGCGTATTATCGATGCAATCCGTCTGACCTTCTAGAACTTGACGCTGGCGCGTAGGGGATCATGACGCCGGCGCCCGCAGTGCTTGGCGTCACGCATCTCTGATGACCCTTTTATAACTTGCGGTGGAATAGTTCCTGTTTGCGGCAGAATAAGGCATCAACAGGAACTATTTCACCGTAACTGATGAGGGGGAGCTGGGGATGCTGACGATTGGGTGTCACCTATCCACGACGAAGGGCTATCGGGCGATGGGGGAGACGGCGCTATCCATTGGCGCCAATACCTTTGCATTCTTTACGCGCAATCCGCGCGGCGGCAAGGCGAAAGACCTTGACATGGATGACGTGGCGGCCCTGCGCGAGCTTATGGAACAAAACGATTTTGGTCCCCTCGTGGCCCATGCTCCGTATACCTATAACCCCTGCTCGGCCAAAGAGCGGGCGCGCGAGTTTGCCCTGGAGGCCATGGCTGAGGATCTGCAGCGTCTGGAAGCGCTGCCCGGTAACTACTACAATTTCCATCCCGGTGCGCATGTGGGACAGGGCTCCGACGCCGGCATTCAGATGATCGTCGACACCCTGTGCCAGGTGATGTTTGAGGGCCAGCAGACGACGGTGCTGCTCGAGACCATGGCTGGCAAGGGCACCGAGGTGGGCCGCAGCTTTGAGGAACTGGCGATCATCATCGAGGGCGTTGCTGACAGGCGCCCCGAGCTGTCGGCCAAGCTGGGCGTTTGCCTGGACACCTGCCATGTAAATGACGCCGGCTATGATATCGTCCAAGATCTTGACGGTGTGCTCGACGAGTTCGATCGTGTGGTGGGTATCGAGCGCCTGCGCGCTGTGCATATCAATGATTCCAAGAATCCCCGCGGTGCCCATAAGGACCGGCATGAGTGCATCGGCAAGGGTTACCTCAGCAGCGAGGAACTTGGCGGTGGAATGCAAGTTATGCAGAATATTGTATCGAATAGCCGCCTGCGATCACTGCCATTCATTTTGGAAACGCCGAACGAACTTGCAGGTTATGCGGCTGAAATTAAACTATTAAGGTCATTGCAGCAGTAATGACTGTCATAAAGTGGAGTGTTCCATTCACGTTATGGGTTTGTTTCAATCAGTTTTCTAATTGCAGATTCTCTCACGCGGGTGCATAATAGCCCTCAGTTTTTGCAGGCCCCTGAATCACATGGGGCCATTGGAAGGAGACTGATTATGAAGCTGAAGAAGCTTGGCGCATTTGCCGCCACGGGCGCCATGGCGCTCGCCCTCGCACTGACGGGCTGCGGCTCGTCCAACGCCACCTCTGGTTCTGATGCCGGTTCCAGCAGCTCTGACGACGCTAAGGTCGAGAAGGTCGACGGCTCCAAGGAGTACGCGCTCGTCAAGGATGGTACGCTGACCGTCGGCACCTCTGCCGAGTACGCTCCGTTTGAGTACAAGGATGACAACGGCGATTATCAGGGCTTTGACCTTGAGCTCATCAAGGCTATCGGCGACAAGCTGGGCCTGGATGTCGAGTACGTCAACAACGACTTCGACACGCTGGTTCCGGGCGTCGCTTCGGGCGCCAAGTATGACGTCTCCATTGCGGCTATCACCGACACGCCCGAGCGTGAGAAGGAAGTCGCTTTCTCCGATTCCTACTACATGGACGATCAGGCTATCGTGACCAAGGTCGATAACACCGACATCACGGCCGACAATTACAGCGAGAAGCTCAACAATGCCGACGCTACCATTATCGTCCAATCTGGCTCGACCGCCGAGGCCTTTGCCCAGGAGAACTTCCCCAAGGCCAAGATCGTCCCCTACAAGGACGCTACCGAGTGCTTCAGCGCCCTGCAGTCCGACAAGGGTGACGCCGTGGTCACCAACCGCTCCGTTGCCAGCCAGCTGACCGCCGAGCAGTTCAACACCTGCCATACGGTTAAGCAGATCAGCACCGGCGAGGAGTATGCCATCGCCATCAACCAGGGCAATACCAAGCTCAAGGACGACATCAACCAGGCCATCAAGGACCTGACCGACGACGGTACCGTTGACGCCCTCATGGCTAAGTACAACATCAAGTAAACAGATACTTGATTGCGTGTGGGCCCTTTCCGTTTAGCGGAGAGGGCCTTTGCGCCTCTCTCGACGGAGAGTGTTTCCGTCTCTTTTTGCCGGCAACTTCTACGATAGGAGCCACCTTGTCTCGACTGAACAAAGGGGCCGCGGAGCAGCGTTCTTCACTACCCGCCTTGCTCCAAAAGCTAGCCTGTGTCATGGCCGTGGCGCTCGCGCTGGTGTGTGTGGGGGCATCTGCGCCCTCGACTGCCCAAGCGCTTGAGACCGCAAAGATTACCGCCCGACCCAACACCGGTTCGGGCAGCGATGTGGTCGGCGGCACCGAGACACGCATTACCTGGGAAGTTCAGGCCGATGCCGACGAGGAGCTGAGCGGTCTTTCGCTGACGTTTGTCGACGGCACGACGTTTGGTACCGATGACACGCGATTGACGATGCTCTCGGGCGAGGACCTCATGGATCGCACACCCATGAAGCCCACGTGCACGGCTGATGGCCAGACGCTCAAGATCGACTTTGGCGAGACGGCGCCTGCCGGCGGCTTTTTCCGTGTCGAGGTGTACGGCGTGACCTTCCCCGTCGAAGGCGGCGACGAGGCCTTTAGCGGCACCTATACGCTCGCCGACGGTTCGACCAAGAAGATTTCCAAGATTCCTTCCGTCGAGATTAAGGGCGTGACGGCCTTCGATAACTTCCAGGCCGATCTTAAGGAACAGCCGTGGGTCGAGGCTTGGAATTCCAATATGTTCCTGCGCCTGTTCTTGAACCCGGTCATTTTGGTCCAGAGCCTGCCGGTCGTATTTAAGGGCTTCCTTATGTCGCTCTCGATCGTGCTTGTGGCGTTTCCGCTGGCAATCCCCTTTGGCTTTGCCTTGTCGCTCATGCGCATCTCCAAGTCGCGCATCCTGCGCTGTCTTGCCGGCATTTACGTGAATATCATCCGTGGTACGCCGGCGTTCCTGCAGATCTATATCGCGTTCTTTGGCCTGCCACTTGCCGGCGTCAAGGTGGACGACTACGTCTTGGGCGTTATCGTCATGGCCATGAACTCGTCTGCGTACCTGTGCGAGATCTTCCGTGCCGGTATTCAGTCGATTCCCAAGGGCCAAAACGAGGCTGCCCGCTCGCTGGGCATGAATGCTTTCCAGACGTTGCTCTACGTTATGATTCCGCAGACGTTCCGCAATGTCCTGCCTACGCTGACCAGCGAGTTTATCCTGCTTTACAAGGATACGTCGCTGCTCGCCGCCGTGGGCGTGGTCGAGATCGTCATGAACGCCCGCACCATCGTGGCGACGACGGGCTCCATCACGCCGTATGTGGTTGCCGCTCTGTTCTATCTGGTCATTACCCTGCCGCTTGCGCGCTTGGTGAGCGGTCTTGAGGCGAGGCTTCTGGGGACGGCCGAAACCAAAAAGAAGCGTCCCACCAAGAGCGCCGGACAGGTTGTCGCGACACCCGCCGATCATATTGCAGGCCTGTAAGGAGGTTCTATTATGAGCGAAACCAATAACTCGAACGAGGTCGTCGTCAGCATCAAGAATCTCCAGAAGGCCTTTGGCGATAACGTGGTCCTGCGCGACATCGATCTGGATGTGCACAAGGGTGAGGTCGTCGTGGTCCTGGGCCCCTCGGGCTCGGGCAAGTCGACGATGCTTCGCTGCATTAACCGTCTTGAGGAGCCCACGAGCGGCTCGATTGTCGTTGAGGGCGTGGATGTGTGCGCCAAGGGCGTCGACCTCAATAAGGTGCGTACGCACTTGGGCATGGTGTTTCAGCAGTTCAATCTGTTTCCGCACCTGTCGGTCAAAAAGAACGTCATGCTTGCGCAACAAAAGGTGCTCAAGCGCAGCAAGGAAGAGGCCGAGAAGATTGCCGTCGAGGAGCTGACCAAGGTCGGTCTGGCCGAGCGCATCGATTTTATGCCGAGCCAGCTTTCGGGCGGCCAGCAGCAGCGCGTGGCCATCGCCCGCGCCCTGTCGATGAATCCGCACGTGATGCTCTTTGACGAGGCTACGTCGGCGCTTGATCCCGAGCTCGTCCGCGACGTCCTTGGCGTCATGCGCGATCTTGCGCGTGACGGCATGACGATGATCGTGGTGACGCACGAGATGGGCTTTGCCCGCGACGTCGCTGACCGCGTCGTCTTTATGGACGGCGGCGTTATCGTGGAGGAGGGCACGCCGAGCGAGGTCTTCGACCATCCCAAGAGCGAGCGCACCAAGGCGTTTTTGGGCAACATCTCGTAGCTGCTTTATGTGGCTGACATAGCAGAAAACTGCAAACATCATTGTGCTTGCCGTAATTGCCGCCGGCTTATTTTTTGGATTCCGGCGTATTGTCGCATCGACGCATGGCACATGCTGTTGCGGCGATGGGGCGGGCAGAAAGAAGATCAAGAGGGTCGCGGTCGCGGACACCGATGTGTCTCACTATCCCTATAGCGATGAACTGCTTATTGGCGGTATGAGCTGCCGCGGCTGCGCGCAAAATGTGACGAACGCCCTCAACGCTCTCGATGACATTTGGGCCACGGTGACGTATACAGACCACACGGCGTGCATCCGTTCTAAAAACCCGATCGATCGTGAGGTGCTTGAGGCTGCCGTGAGGGATGCGGGCTATTACGTCATAAAGCCGTAGGGCCGGGCGTACGCTTGCGCTTAGGCTCGGCCGCGAAGCTCGATGTCTTGGATATCGTCGAAGCCGATGGCGATGTCTCGGAGTTTGAGCAGCTTGAACGCGGGGAGCACTTCGTCGAGAATGCCGGTGCGGCTGCGATAGCCGTATGTATCGTAATAAGTGACGCGCACCAAGTCGCCGCGTTTGAGGCCCTCGAGCTTTTTTGAAAGTTCGAGGGCTTTTTCTTCCGTGAGTTCGCATTTGGGCTCAACAGAGATCTCTTGTTTGCGCACGAGCTCATAGTATCCTGTGAGGGCGGCAAAGGGCATAAACTGCGCGGCGCGGTTGGCGCGAACGGCACCGTTGGCGGTGAGCCTGGGGTCGGCGGCGCGACGCCTTCCATCGGGGTCCGCCAGGCGTTCAAAAGGTGTCGGCGGCCGCATCGGCTGTTGTTGGGCCTTAGGCACGGTGTCCTCCTACCTGATCGTTGCGTTCGCGTGCGGTGGCGCCGGCGGTAAAGCTTAATCCCTTGACTAGGGCGTTCTTGCCGTACTTGCCCTTCACGGCCAGAACGGCGCGGGCCAGGTCGCGCTCGCGTTCATCGGCCTTAACATCGCTAAACAGATCGATGGTGGCAAATTCCTCGGGCATGAGGTTGCCAAAGCCCAAATTGATGCGCTTGACCGGCCGTTTGGGATCGACGGTCTGCGCCCAGAGCTCATCGAAATAGCCCATGATCTTCTTAAACGAATTGGTGCGCTCGGGCAGCTTGCGCGAAGCGTTAGAGTGCGCAAAGAGCGCGGCATAGCCGCCACGCGGTTTGCCGCCATGCTCTCCCACAAAGATGCCGTCGATTGCCTGTGCCTCGCGCACCAGACGGCGTCGTTCGTCATCGCGCTGGACGGGCTTGGGTGCACGGGGTGCGAGCTCGGGGCCGGCGGTTGCGGCGGGTTCGATGCTCGACGTGCTCGAACGCAAATGTCCGCATCCGTCTACATATTGCGCTGTGCCGCTGGCGTCGAGGCGGCGTATGTCGGCGCGCTCGCTCGCGTAGCCCACAAAGAGCGAGATGCTGTCGCAGACCACGTGCTTATCGACCAAGTCCAGTACGGCGGCATCGACCATCTCGCGCAAGACGGTGTAGGCCTGCTCGTAGGCATAACCCTTCGAGAGCACTTGTCCTGTGGTGGTTGAAGTTGCCTGCGGGCGATAGGCCTGAATATCGGCGATAGTTGTCGGCTCGCGCCCAAAGGCGTGGTCGATGAGATACTCGGCATTGACGCCGAGTTCGTCGTAAAGCAGGTTTTCGTCGAGCGCGGCGACACCCATCAGATCGTATACCCCGTACTTTTCGAGGCGGGCTGCCACGCCGGGGCCGATACCCCAGATATCGGTGATGGGGCGATGGGGCCAGATCTCCTTGCGAAAGGTCTCGTCGTCGAGTATGCCGATGCGGCTGGGTACGTGCTTAGCGGTAATGTCGAGCGCGACCTTGGCCTGGAATAGGTTGGGGCCGATACCGACTGTCGCCGTGATGCCGGTGCGCGCGAGGACCTCATCGCGCAGCATGCAGGCAAAGCTTTTGGCATTGGTATGGTAGAGCTCTAGATAGGGTGTCACGTCGATAAAGCACTCGTCAATTGAGTAGACGTGAACGTCTTGCGGACTCACGTATTCAAGGTAGATACCGTAGATCTGCGCCGACACCTCCATGTAGTGCTGCATGCGCGGTACGGCCTTGATGTAGTCGATGCCGTCGGGAATCTCAAACAGACGGCAGCGGTTGTGTATCCCGAGGTCTTTCATGGCCTGGGTAATGGCGAGGCAGATGGTCGTACGCCCGCGTGATTCGTCGGCAACGACCAGGTGGGTGGTGAGCGGATCGAGCCCGCGGTCGACGCACTCGACGCTGGCGTAAAACGTCTTGAGGTCGATGCAGATATAGGTGTGACGCCCGTGCCCCACGCGTTCTCCCATCAAACACATGTTCTTATCGAATACATGTTCGATAATACCCGCTCGTCCGGACATCGTCAAAACCTGCCAAAAAGGGACAGGTTTATTTTGGTAGGTAAAACGCTTGACCGACCAAAACAAACCTGTCCCTTTTTGGCAGGTATGGTCGGGCGGTTGCATCGGGTTTTAACGCAGCGCTAAAGAGCGCGAAACAGCCCGGAAAACCTCGCTTCGTAGCATGAGCCTAACGATCGATACCACCATAAAGCACGGAAGGGTTGTGGGGATAATGGTCAACTATGGGTTTGGTATGCCGACGCGCCTTGTTGCGGATGGAGACGTGGCTCGCTGGTGTGGACGATTGGTCGCTCACTACGGCGGCACCAAGGCGCTGGTGGTGCTGGGTGGCGACAAACATACGCGCGATGAGCTTGTCTCGGCGGCGCTCGGCTCGCTTGACCGAGCTCTGCTCGAGCGCGTGCTTTTTCGTTGCGGCTCGGTTGAGGGCGACGGGGGAGACGAGCTGATCGACGAGGCCGTGGCCCTGGCGACCGACGAAGGCGCGGACTTTGTCCTGGCGATCGGCGATGCCGATACTGCTGGCTTTGCGCGCGAACTCGCGCGTCGCATGGCGGCGCTCGATGCCGGCGAAGACGGTTTTGTCCCTTATGGATGCATTGTCTCGGAGGGCAAAGTGCCTGCTGTCGTGGGGGCCGGTGAGGTTCCCGTTTTTGCCATTATCGCTCCCGAACTGCTTGAGGGCATTGGGTCTCCTCTGCGCGAGTTGCTCGGCAGCGTGTGCGCCGCGGCCTAATGTCTGCCATAAAGAGATGGGCTATTTTTGGTAGGTAAAGCGTTTGACCTGCCAAAATAAACCTGTCCCTTTTTGGTCGGTCGCCGTTTGGGGGCGGATTGGCAACGCTCGCTGATTACGGTCTTGACCTGCGCTAGAATAGGGGCATCTGATTATCCGGGCGCATGGAGGTTTGCGCCCGTATGTTGAGGAGGACTTTATGGCAACTGTTGCCGCACCTATCGACGCTACGTCGACCGCCGCTTGGAAGGCGCTCGAGGCTCATCAGGAGAAGCTCGAGGCCGAAGGTATCGACCTCAAGGCCTGGTTCGCTGCCGATGCAGAGCGCGTGAACAAGCTGAGCTTTGACGCCGGTGACCTGCACTTCGACCTGTCCAAGAACCTGGTGACCGATGAGACCGTCAAGCTGCTGTGCGATCTTGCCCGCGAGGTGAAGCTCGAGGAGCGCCGCGACGCCATGTTCTCCGGCGAGCACATCAACACCACCGAGGACCGTGCCGTCCTGCACACCGCGCTGCGCCGCCCGGCAACCGAGAAGGGCCAGCTCATCGTCGACGGCCAGGACGTCGTCGCCGACGTGCACGAGGTCCTCGACCGCATGTACGCCTTTGCCGAGCGCGTGCGCTCCGGTGAGTGGAAGGGCGTTACCGGCAAGAAGATCGAGCATCTGGTGTCCATCGGCATCGGCGGCTCCGACCTGGGCCCGGTCATGGCTTACGAGGCCCTGCGTCCCTACGCCGACGCCGGTATCGACTGCCGCTATATCTCCAACATCGACCCCAACGACCAAGCCGAGAAGCTCAAGGGCCTGGATCCCGAGACCACGCTCGTGATTATCGTCTCCAAGACCTTCACCACGCTCGAGACCCTCACCAACGCTCGCGAGGTCAAGACCTGGATGCTCGAGCAGCTCAAGGCTCAGGGTGCCATCGACGGCTCCGATGAGCAGAACGCCGAGGCCGTGGCCAAGCACTTCGTTGCCGTTTCCACCGCACTCGACAAGGTCGAGGCCTTCGGCATCGACCCCGCTAACGCCTTTGGTTTCTGGAACTGGGTCGGTGGCCGCTATTCCGTTGACTCCGCCGTGGGTCTGTCGCTGATCGTCGTGCTCGGCCCCGAGCGCTTCCAGCAGTTCCTCGAGGGTTTCCACGCCATCGACGAGTACTTCTGCAATACCCCGCTCGAGAACAACGCCGTCGCGCTGATGGGCCTGCTCAACGTCTGGTACGTCAACTTCTTCGGTTCCAAGAGCCACGCCGTGCTGCCGTACTGCCAGTACTTGCACCGCTTCCCGGCCTATCTGCAGCAGCTCACCATGGAGTCCAACGGCAAGCACGTCCGCTGGGACGGCAGCGCCGTGACCTCCGACACCGGTGAGATCTTCTGGGGCGAGCCCGGCACCAACGGTCAGCACGCCTTCTACCAGCTGCTGCACCAGGGCACCGTGGTGGTCCCGGCCGATTTCATCGCCTTCGCCAATACCGCCAACCCTGCGACCGATAGCGGCCAGGACGTGCATGAGCTGTTCCTGGGCAACTTCCTGGCCCAGACCAAGGCACTCGCCTTTGGTAAGACGGCCGACGAGGTCCGTGCCGAGGGCACGCCCGAGCAGATCGTCCCGGCCCGCTGCTTTGAGGGCAACCGTCCGACGACCTCGATCTTCGGCGACACGCTGACCCCGTTCGCACTCGGCGAGCTCATCGCCCTGTACGAGCACATCACGTTTGTCGAGGGCACGGTCTGGGGCATCGACTCCTACGACCAGTGGGGCGTCGAGCTGGGCAAGCAGCTTGCCAAGCAGATTACCCCGGCCTTCCACGACGACGCCGCCAAGGCCGAGCAGGACGCTTCGACCCAGGCGCTCATCGAGTTCTATCGCGCGCATCGTAAGTAGTCGCTGCTGTTAACGCATCGCGCCTTATAGTCAGGGGCCCGTATCCTATCGGATGCGGGCCCCTTTGCTTTGCCGTAGTCCCGGGGCGCACGGCCTTTGTGGAACATCGCCGGGGCGCCGCGCGCCGCGAGAACCCTGCGCCTAGATCTCGGCCTCCGCATGGTCTCGCTGCGCCTCGGGCAGCTCCCCGTAGAGCGGATGGTCTTCGAGCCTAAAGCGCTCGACCTGTTCGGGAGTGTGGCCGCGCACAAAGAGCCACGAGCGATCGATCGGCGTCGCCATGAGCGTGCTGGGCAGCGCGTCGGCGCGTTCGGAAAACACCCGGGCACTCTCGGGATCCTGGAACGCCAGCACCAGATGCGTGTCGCAGTTGCCCATGATGGAGTGTGCGCGTGCCTCGCCATAGAGCGCATCGAGCTGGTTGGTCGACTGCAGCAGCAGCGTTGCCCAGATGTTGCGGCTTCGGATAATCGAGAGCACGTTGTCGATCTGGGGGATCTGCAGATTTGCGAAGTCATCGAGCATAAAGCGCACGGGCACGGGCAGGCTGCCGTCGGGCTGCCTATCGGCCTCACGAATGAGGCCCATAAACGCCTGCGAAATAAAGAGGCCGGTCAGCGGATCGAGATTGCGGTCAATATCGCTCACGGTTACAAATAGGGCGCAGGGGGTGTGTCCCATGGAAGCGAAGTCCACCTGATGGCACTCACGATAGAGCTGTGCCGCACCGTCGAATCCCAGACACATGACCTTTTCGGCAAGGATGCCGACGATGCTCGCGTGCATGCGCTCGGCATTTTGCGTAATGGCGTAGCGCCGCCATATCGAGAGGGCATAGCTTTGGGGGTCGATCGTGATCAGGTCGTCAAACAATCGACCCGTGGCACCGTCCTGCAGGTGCTCGATCAGCTTGATGACCGAGCTGATCGTCTGCTCGTCGGCGGGTAGCTGTTCGGTGACGTAGGCGATAAGACACGACAGCAGGTTTGCCGCCGCATGATCCCAAAAAGGCTGGTTGTTGTCCTCGATGGGGCAGATGGCCTTTGCCACCGAGAGGATGTCCTGCTGGTTGGGCCTGCCGTCCGCCTTGCGGCGAATGTGCCTCAGGGGGTTGTAGCCGCAGCGCTCGATGCCGGGCGCAAGGGCCGGGACGGTGTTGAGGTCGGCGAAGTTGAGACATTGCACGCGGTAGCCGTGGGCTGCCAGCACGGGTCCCACTTCGCGACAGAGCGTGCCTTTGGTGTCGAGCACGATGTAGCTTGCGTTCATTTGCAGCAGGTTGGGCTTGAGGACGTTTCGGGTCTTGCCGGCTCCCGAGGGGCCGATCACAAGTGCGTTGTTGTTGAGTCCCGTTTGGCGGGTGTCGCAGGAAAGCATTCGATCCTTGGCGAGGATGGTGGACGATGCGGACTCAGATGCGGCGAGGCGGCTGGTGAGGTTAGACATGGGCGACCTCCTTGGTGGTCGAGAGGATTTCGTGGGCAAAGCCGAGCTCGACGGCGCGCTCGGCCGAAAGGTAGGTGTCTTTTGCGGTGAGGGACTGGATGCGCTTGGGCGTGAGGCCGCTGCGGTCCGAGAGGATTTGCGTGAGGGTCTTGCGGGTCTGCATGAGACGCCGGCTGGTTTCCTGCAGCGCAAGTGCCGAGCCGCCTGCCCCCTGGGGGATCAGCGGGTCGTGAATCATGAGCTCTGCATGGGGCGCCATACGGCGATCGTCGCCGCCCATAAAGATCACGGCGCCCATGGACGCGGCGAATTCCAGGCAGACGGTGCGGATGGGGCACGATGCGAGGCGCATGGCGTCATAGATCGCAAGACCCGATCGCACGCTTCCGCCGGCGCTGGCGACAAATATGGTGATGGGGCGGCTGGGGTCGGCGGCATCGAGCAGGCGGATCTGCTGGCATAGGTCGTGGGCCATCGGGGTTTCGATGTTTCCCATGACGGAGAGCTCGCGACGGGCGAGCATCTCATCGTAAATGCTGGTGAGCGTGATACCTCGGGCGGATTCACGCATGGTGAGGGGGCTGATGATGGGGGAATGATTGGTGTCCATGAGGACTCCTTTCTGTTGGTTGTGTTGTGGAATAGGATTGTTGCCCGCGGAGGGGCTGGCGGGCTACAGGGTTCGTCCGAGCCTGAGATCGAGCTCGGTTGTGGGGCAGGCTGCCTGTTCGTACGGCTCGCAAGCGCCAAGGGCTCCAAAGCGATGGAGCGTTGCGACGGGCGTGGTGTAGGCGAGCCGCAGCTGATGCTCGACAGGGGCACATCCGTCATTTTTGTAATGAGCCGCGTAGTACTGCGCGATGCTGGCGTTCATCTCGCTGCCATTGCGATGGCGCTCAAACTGGCGTCTGCAGGTCTCGATGATCTTTGCTACCGACTTGGGTGCCGTCGCGGGAACAAGGGCGAGATAGCCCTCAAATAGCTCGTTGATGCTCAGGAGGCACAGCAGGTCGATCAGCGTCCTTATGGCTGCTCCCTCGGCGGAAAAGTGCGCGGTCATGCGGTTATATCGGTTGCGGTCGACGATGGCCGCATGGGGTCTTGGAGTTTTCTGCCCCGTGGTCCCGGGCTTTTGCCGCGCCTGTGTATTGAGCTCGACGTTGCAGCGCTTGAGGCCGTCCAACGGAAGGAACAGTGCGGTGCGCAGGGTGTTCCGCTTGCTTTCGAGTTCATGACGCTCGTCGGGTTCCCATTCGAGCTTGAGTTTCGTGTCGAGCGCCGTAAGCATATGGGCTAGGCAGCCTACGGCAAGAACGTACGAATCGTTGCCGCGTTTTGGGGCATAGGGGTCTGTCAGCTTGCGAATGTCGGGGTCGCCCATGATCTTTGTGCAGCGCTTCAGCAGTTGAGGGTGGTCGGCCAAGATCGTCGCGAGCGGTAGCGACGCGTAGTTCTTGATGGTCGCGGCGGCAAAGGCGGCGTCATATTCGTTTGCATATGCTCGCTCAATGCGGGCATCCAGAATGCTTTTCTTATCGCCGTCTTCAGCGTGGTGGTTTGTCATAGCTTCTCCAATCGGTTGATGTTCGTGCTGTTTGTTGATGTGTTGGTTGTCGTGAGTGATGTGCTTGCCGTGGGTGATGTGCTGACGTTGGGGTGCTATGCGGTTTTCAATGAGCCCGTGAGACAGTTGCTGCAGGGGCGGGATGGAACGGCCCATGCAAGGCGGAAGGCATCGTGCTCAAAATCGAGACAGCAATGCCCTAGGTGCCTCACATGTGGCAGTTACCTCATTAAGTTGTCATTACGTTTGGGGTTGTACTTTGCCGATCTTCCTTCTCTTACACGCTAAAACTCAAACTTCATATGCTCGATCTACTTAAAACCGCAACGGCGGTCTTTTATCAACTTATATGTCGGAACGCGTCTTTGCAAGTACTTTTTTGCCTTTGTTTCAAATGGGGTGGTTTTGCAACCGTCATACGTGCGCTGTGCGAACGTGCCCCGGCTCGGATAAGATAGTGCGCGATAAAAACGATGCAAGGAGGCGCATATGGCAATCAAAGCCATCGCAATGGATATCGACGGTACGCTCACCAACGACCAAAAGGTCATCAGCCCGCGTACGCGCGAGAAGCTGCTCGCGGCGCAGGAGTCGGGCATTAAGCTCATTTTGGCTTCGGGCCGTCCCGCATGGGGGCTGCACGCCTTGGCGCAGGAGCTCGACCTTCAAAACCATGACGGTCTGCTGGTGGCCTTTAATGGCGCTCACGTCGTCGATGCCCAGACCGACGAGGTGCTGTTCGATCAGGCTATGCCTACCGATGAATTGCATCGCCTGATTGATCATCTGCGCAATTTCGACGTGATCCCTATGATTTCACTCGGTCGCGATCTGCATGTCGAGGATTCGTACCGCTGCATGATTACGCTGCCGGATGGCTCGCAGAAGAATATCGTCAAGTATGAACGCGACGCGTGCGATCTTAAGATTCGCGAGGTGGAGAGCCTGCATGAGGTCGTGGACACTTATCCCGTGGACAAGCTGCTCACTGCGGGCGACCCGGCCTATCTGCAAGCGCATCACGAGGAGATGTATGCGCCCTTTACTCAGACGCTTTCGGGTATGTTTACGGCCGACTGGTACTTTGAGTTTACGGCGCCCGGTATCGACAAGGCCCGCGCGCTCGAGGGTGCCCTGCCCAAGCTCGGCATCGATGCCAGCGAGGTCGTCTCTTTTGGCGACGGCCAGAACGACAAGTCCATGATTGAGTGGGCCGGCACCGGTGTTGCCATGGGCAACGCGGTTGACGAGGTTAAGGCCGTGGCCCAGATGGTGACTGCCAATAACAACGAAGACGGCATTGCGGTGGCGCTGGATAAGCTGCTGGGTTAGAATCGCCGATTAATGCATGGTTCGGGCGCCTGCTTACAGGCGCCCTTTTGTTAGGGAGGGTGCCGTGTCCGCATTTCCGTTCGACGCCGTTATCTTTGACATGGACGGCGTCATTGTCGATACCGAGTATTACTACCTGGGCGAGACTGCCGCGTTTGCCAAGGAGCTTGGGCTTAACCTGACTCAAGAGGAGTTGAACGGGCAGGTCGGTACCTCACATCAGTTCTTCCTGCATATGCTGGTCGATTGGTTTGAGCGCGCCGGTAAGGGGCATTTATCTGGCGAGGAAGCGTTGGCCCGTTGGGACGAGTGGGCGCATAAGCGTCCGCGCGACTATCAGGCTTTGATTAACCCAGGCGCCGTGGATACGATTCGAGAGCTGCCGCGCCGCGGCGTTCGCGTGGCGCTTGCCAGCTCGTCTCCCATGGATAGCATCGAGGAAGTGCTCAATGCGTGCGGGCTGTCGGATGCCTTTGAGTATGTGGTGAGCGGCGAGCAGTTTAAGGAGAGCAAGCCCGAGCCCGA
The DNA here is from genome assembly GCF_052064015.1 of Collinsella sp. HCP3S3_D1. Taxonomy (NCBI): domain Bacteria; kingdom Bacillati; phylum Actinomycetota; class Coriobacteriia; order Coriobacteriales; family Coriobacteriaceae; genus Collinsella; species Collinsella sp. HCP3S3_D1. Next base: position 59,667 of record NZ_JBQHWK010000001.1, on the reverse strand, counting down.
CATCTACCTGCATGCGCTGGACCTGCTGGGACTGCCCGCGAATCGCTGCTGCTGCGTTGAGGATTCGGTGCCTGGTATCACTGCCGGCAAGCGAGCCGGCCTGACGGTCATTGCCAAGCGCGAGGAACGCTTCGGCTTTAGCCAAGATGCCGCGGACAAGATTATCGACCAGCTGCCGGAGTTGCTGGAGCTTGCGTAGGACTTGGACGGCACGTCTACCGTCATAATGGTATCGTTGTCGTCTTTTTGCATACAGGGGCTAGCGAAGGCCAAAAATAGAGTGCGCATTTGCTAAAACTGCCGATTCGATGCGCTTTGCGTCACAGTTTTTGAGTGAGGCAATGCGCATCGAGGTCCTTGTGAGCGATTTGATGAGCGACTGCGCGCTTGTTTCTGTGTTTGCCTCCGCTGGTGCATCGGTCTCGAGCAGTAAGCGGTCGAGCGGAATCTGTCGTGCGTATTCGCGACCGCGCTTGGTGGCGAGCATACGATCGTTCACGGAAAAATAGCAGCCCACATTACGCGCGCGGACGAGTTCGTCCGAAGTGCCGCTAAACCAGTGGAAGATGATAGCGGGGGAGTCGGGGCTTGGGATGAGTAGACCATGCGATTCGAGGACGTCCAGTACGGCTCCTGCCGAACGAACGGCGTGAATCGATATTACGCGCCCGGCAAGAGGACACTGCACGAGCGCATCGCAGAGCCGGTCAAGTGCCTGTATTTGCAGCGGTTCGCTTCCGGCAAAGCGCGCGGAAAAGTCGAGTCCGACTTCGCCGATGTAGCGCTCTTGGGCAGCAACTTTGCAAAGCAGATTGACTTCGGCAGGACCGCAGCGGCCGTCGGCGAGCCACCAGGGATGGAGGCCAACGCCCGCGATAATGTTTGGGTAACGGCTGGCCCGCTTTTTTGCTGCCGCGAAGTCGCGCGGGTCGACCCCGCAATCAAAGACCCCCAGCCCTATAGCCGCAGTTTCGTCGGCAACAGCATTCGGGTAAGCCATCAAATCAAGATGGCAGTGTGCATCAATTAACCGGGGCTCCATCTCGGCGCGCTCCGCTAGTCCAGGCGCTGGCCATCGGCGCGCACGTGCTCGGTGCCGCGCCCACTGATCTGGCGGATAACCTCGCCGGCAATCATCTGACCCATGATGGGCGGCATAAAGCTGGCGGTTCCTAGCTCGGTACGCTCGTGGATGTTGGAAGGGTCGCGGGGCTGTGTCTTAACCGATTCCTCGCAGCTAAACAATACATGTAGGCTCTTGATTCCGCGCTTCTTACATTCTTTGCGCATAATGCGGCTCATGGGGTCACGTACCGTATCGAAGATGTCGGCAAAGCGGAGGCACTCGGGATGGAGCTTGTTAGCCCCGCCCATGGAACTAACCAAACGAATGTCGTGGTCCTGAGCATATTTGGCAATAGTGAGCTTGGCCGAGATGGTGTCGATGGCGTCGACGACGTAATCGAGCTTGCCGTCCGTCTGCTCAAAAACGCTCGCAAAGAATTCGTCGATGTTATCGCTCAACAGGTATTCGGTACGCTTGATAACGGTGGCGGCGGGATTGATATCGCGAATCATGGCTTCCATCACGTCCACCTTGCGCTTGCCGACGGTGCTGTGGAAGGCGATGGCCTGGCGATTGATATTGCTGGGCGCGATGATGTCCTTGTCCAGAATGACGAAATGACCGATGCCGCCGCGGGCGAGTGCCTCGCAGCAATTGGAGCCCACACCTCCGCAGCCGAGCACCAGCACCGTAGCATCGGCGAGCTTATCGAGTGCCTCGCGGCCCATGATGATCTCGAGCTTGGTGTCGCGTGTCTCGATGGCGGCTGCGGCAGCGGTTTCGGTCATAAATATCCTCCGATGGGGAAGCAGGTCGTGTTTTAGCTATCGCCATTATAGGTATTATCACGATTCCATTTGAACCCTTGGGGTTTGTTGAAATGGGATCGGGATTCGCATAAGATTGAAGCAGATGGCGCCCGTTGCCGCGGGTTAGCCAACTCCGAAACACGTTTATGGCGTGAGAAGTGGCCGTCTTCGCATTACGCGGGGGCGGCTATTTTTTTGAGTATAAGATTAGATAATTAGACAAACATTTAAATATCGAGTATAGTGTGCGCGTCGAACGAAATGATGAGAGGAGGTCCTATGCCGGGAGAGGGTTTTAAAGCGCTGGCCGATCCTACGCGGCGGCGCATTTTGGAACTACTACGCGAGGGCGACCGCACGGCTGGGGAGCTTGCCGAGCATTTTGACATCAGCAAGCCGTCGTTGAGCCATCATTTGGCGACGCTCAAAAACGCCGGGTTGGTGACCGATGAACGTCATGGCCAAAACATCGTTTACAGCTTAAACACCACCGTCATGCAGGACTTGATCGGTTGGTTTATGGGCTTTACAAACACTGAAGGTGGTAAGGATGAATAACGAAAACAAGGGCATTCACGCCACGGGGGTATCGCCACGCGTGTGGATCGCGCTGGTCGCTCTATGCGTCGCCAATATCGTAGCGCACCTTATGGTGATGCCGAGCTTGCCTGCGCAGATTCCCACGCACTGGGGCGCGAACGGCGTTGACGGTTGGGGTCCCAGCTGGAAGGCCTCCGCGCTTGGCGTGCTGCCCCTGGTGCTTCTCGCAATGTTCTACGTGGTGCCGCGCATCGATCCCAAAGGTGAGGCATATCGAACCTCGGGCAAGTTCTATCAGGGCTTCGTAATCGCCTTCACCCTGTTCATTTGTGGTATAAGCTGGCTGGGAGAGCTTACGGTCTGGGGCGTGGTGCCGGCGGTCGGTTCGGTCAACGTGCTGATTTCCGGTGCTGTCGGTTTGCTGTTCATTGGCGTAGGCAACTACTTGCCGCGTGTGAAGCAGAACTATACGCTTGGTATCAAGACGCCCTGGGCGCTTGCCGATCCCGAGAACTGGCGCCGTACGCACCGTTTTGGCGGTGCCTGCTTTATGGTGCTGGGTGTTGGTCTGATTGTGATGGGCGTTGCGGGTAGCGTGCTTTCAAGTGAAGTTGTCGCCGCGGTGATTGCGGTTCTGGCGTTTGGTTCGGTCGGAGTCGTCTACGTCTACTCGTATCTGCTGTGGCGCAAATCGCAGCGAGCTGCTCGTTAAGGTTGCGGAAAACTAGCGTACGCAGTTCATAGTATGTTCCGGGGGACTTTTCCCAGGTAGTATTAGGGGGTATGGGTAACCGTGCCCCTTTTTCGTTACGTTTTAGAGCTGGTTTTCTCATCTCGTTTCCACTAAAGCGAAACAAGAATAGGGAAACAGCAGGTAGAAAGGATAAAACAGGCAAATGGCAGAGTTTATCTACCAGATGTATCAGGCTCGCAAGGCTCATGGCGACAAGGTGATCCTTGACGACGTGACCCTGAGCTTCTATCCCGGTGCCAAGATCGGCGTCGTGGGCCCTAACGGCATGGGCAAGTCGACCCTGCTCAAGATCATGGCCGGCATCGAGGAAGTCTCCAACGGCGATGCCAGACTTACCCCCGGCTACACCGTGGGTATCCTGCAGCAGGAGCCGCCGCTCGACGACGACAAGACCGTCATCGAGAACGTGCGCATGGCATTTGGCGACATGATCGCCAAGGTCGATCGCTTCAATAAGATCGGCGAGGAGATGTGCGACCCGGACTGCGACATGGATGCCCTCATGGCCGAGATGGGCAAGCTCCAGGACGAAATCGATGCCGCCGACGGCTGGGATATCGATTCCAAGCTCGGCCAGGCTATGGATGCCCTGCAGCTGCCCGATTCCGACATGCCGGTCAATGTGCTTTCCGGCGGCGAGCGCCGTCGCGTGGCCCTGTGCAAGCTGCTGCTCGAAGCTCCCGACCTGCTGCTGCTCGATGAGCCCACCAACCACCTGGACGCCGAGTCGATCCTGTGGCTCGAGCACTTCCTGCACAACTACCAGGGCGCGGTGCTTGCCGTCACACACGATCGCTACTTCCTGGATAACGTTGCCGAGTGGATCTGCGAGGTCGACCGTGGTCACCTCTATCCCTACAAAGGCAACTACTCCACGTATCTGGAGACCAAGGCCGCGCGTATCGAGGCTCAGGGCAACCGCGACGCCAAGCTCGCCAAGCGCATGGAGGCCGAGCTCGAGTGGGTGCGCTCCAGCCCCAAGGCCCGCCAGGCCAAGAACAAGGCCCGTCTGGCTCGCTATGAGGAGATGGAGGCCGAGGCCCGCGCAAGCCAGAAGCTCGACTGGACCGACATCCGCATCCCTGTGGGCCCGCGTTTGGGCAACAAGGTGCTCGAGGCCCATCACCTGCACAAGGAGTTCGACGGTCGCGTGCTCATCGACGACCTATCGTTCACCCTGCCGCGCAACGGCATCGTGGGCGTCATCGGCCCCAACGGTGTGGGCAAGACCACGCTCTTCAAGACCATCGTGGGCCTGGAGCCGCTGACTTCGGGCGAGCTCGAGGTGGGCGAGACCGTCAAGATCTCCTATGTCGATCAGAACCGCTCCGGCATCGACCCCGACAAGAACCTGTGGGAGGTCGTCTCGGACGGCCTGGACCACATGATGGTCGGCGAGACCGAGGTCCCCAGCCGCGCGTACGTGGCGAGCTTTGGCTTTAAGGGCCAGGACCAGCAGAAGCGCGCTGGCGTACTTTCCGGTGGCGAGCGCAACCGTCTGAACCTGGCGCTTACGCTCAAGCAGGGCGGCAACCTGCTGCTCCTCGACGAGCCCACGAACGACCTCGACGTCGAGACGCTGTCCTCGCTCGAGGCGGCACTGCTCGAGTTCCCGGGCTGCTCGGTGGTCATTAGCCACGACCGTATGTTCCTGGACCGCGTCGCCACGCACATTCTGGCGTGGGAGGGCACCGACGAGAATCCGGGCAACTGGTATTGGTTTGAGGGCAACTTCGAGGCCTATCAGGCCAACCGCATCGAGCGCCTGGGCGAGGACGCAGCCCAGCCGCATCGTATTCACCGCAAGCTGACGCGCGATTAGTCGAGCTCAGGTGACCTAACGAGAAAGGGACGATAACCTTGAGGGTTATCGTCCCTATTTTACTTGGTAGAAGGCTCGACTTTGTCGATGGTCCAGGTGGCTCCAAGACCGCCGGTGGTGTTGCGGCGGATGCGCACGGTGACTTCGTGGCGCTCGCCGGCCTGCGTGTAGCGCAGGGGGAAGCTTGCGCGGTTTCGCGTGGCCTCGATGGTACCGCGCTCGCGGGCGATCCAGTAGTACTCGCCGACGATGCCGAGCGTGTCGGCGCCGTAGGGGAGATAGGTCGACAGCTGGTGTAGCAACGGGCCGGGGCAGAAGACCTCGGTTGTGAAATCGACGGGGAAGTCCTCGGGGATGGTCGGTGCTGCGGGTGCGGGGGTTGGGACCGCCGCGGGTGCCGAAGCCGGTGCCGGTGCGGGAATTTGGCCGCAAGCAGCGGCGGGCACGGACTCGATGACGTGTGCGGGCTTTGGCGTCGCTTCCGGCTTGATCGTAGAATCTGCGGGCTCCACGGTGACGGGCGCGTCTGCGGCTGCGGTTTCAACCTCAACCTGCGTCGCGTTCTCGTTCTCGACGCTCGACTTTGCCTCGGCTGGCGTGGAGGCCATGGTGGTGATGCCGGCGTTTGCGTTCTCGGGGTCATAGACGACCGTGAGCGAGATGGCGGGCTGCGGCGTCTCGGGCTCTGGCGTCGACTCGGTAGCGTCTTGATCGTCGGGCTCGTCGGACTGATCGTCCTCGGCCTCGTCGCCAAAGACATCGCTGTTTTGGAACGCAGACGTCTCGGGTTGGTTGGCGGCTTCTTCGGTTGTCGACTTGGGAGCCTCGTCGAGCTCCGCAGTGGCTTCCTGCTCTGATATGACCTCGGGATCGGTCGTGGCGGCGATTTCGGTTTCGGCTCCTGCCGTTACCTCAATAGCGACTTCGATCTCTGTCTCGGGCTCGGGTTCCGGTACGGCTTCAACCATGGCTTCTGGCTCGGGACGCTTAACGTGCTTGGGGCGCACGGCCTTCAGGTCCTTCTCGCCGCGCTTTTTCTTTTTGTAGGACTGCTTGGCGCCCTTGGCAGCCTTGGGCTTGTCCTCGCCTTTGGCAAGGGCGGCATCCCAGGCCTCGTTGGCGATGACGGTGGCATACAGGCGGCCGCCTTTAAAGACGGTCAGCTTAATGCAGTCGTCGAGCTCCTCGAGCAGCTCGCGCGTGGACTCGAAGCCCAGGTCATAAGCGGCCATGTCACCAGCGGCGAGCGCCTCCTCGACCTGCGTCATAAACGTTTGCTTGCCGCACCCAATCGCATCGCGCAGCAGGCGATACAGATAGATGTGGTTGCCCAACGATAGTGTGGGCTTAACTATTGTCTTGCTCATGGCAAATCTCCTCTATACACACCAAAGCATCTTACCATCGCATGGGGCTTGCCATCTCGTCGCCCATGGCAAACGGGCGCGACCGTTTGCCGGTTCGCGCCCGTTATGCAGGTCGGTTATCTATGAGAGGCAAACGTGCTTAGTTGCCCGATGCCGTGCCTTGGCTCGAGCTGTCAGATGGCGTGCCGGACGCGGATCCGCTCGAACTGTTCGAACTGTTCGAGCTATTGGTGTTGCTGTTGTCGGTGGAGCTTGTGCCCGATGTATTGCCGCTCGTCTGGTCGCCCGTGCTCGGTTGAGAGCCGTCGGTCGTTTGGCTTGAGTCAGTCGTGCCGGATTGCGTGCCGCTGTTGTTCACAGAGGAATCGGCGTTCTGCGATTGATCGGGGGCGTTCGAGGACGAATCGGTGGATGCGGAGTCGCCCTGCGAGTCGTCCTGCTGGCTTTGCGATTGATCTGAGCTATCCGCGTCGTGCTCGGTCATGCGCGACGATAGGATTGGCTCGGGGCGCTCGCCCAGACCCTCACCGGCGGTGGTGATAAGGATGGCGCCGGCGCAGGAGATGACCGCGACGATGGCGATGGCGATCGAGAAGACGATGACCTTCTTTTGCGTCTGGCTGCGCTCTGCCGCCGCCTTGGCACGCAGACTGTTGGGGGCGACGCGCGCCGTGGTCGCGCGCCCCGCAACCTGGCGCATCTCCTGCGTAGTCGCGGCGCCGCCCAGGTGCTCCTCGGCATTAAGGTCAACGGGCTCATAAGCGCCGGCAGGGTAGTCGACGGCGGCGTGCGTACCTTTGAGGGCTTCGGCGCTGGCAGAGATAAAGTGGCGGTAGACCTGCGAGGACACAACGGTGATGACCGAGCTCACGGCGGCACCGATCACCGATCCGGCGATGCCGATCTTGGAAGCAAGTGCGACGCTCGTGGCGGCAGCTGCGGCGCCGGCGATGATTTGGGGAATGGAAATGTCGTCGAACAGGCCCTTTTTGGGCGCGATGGCCATGGTCTGTCCGATGGAATGGTTTTCGTGAACGCCGTTGTTGAGTGCGGCCGGTGTCATGACGCGCGTGCGCGGCGCGTCGGTGTACTTGGTTGTCATACGGGGCCCTCCCGGTGTAAATCTGCTTCGTTTCGTGTAGCCATCAGGGTACCCACCAGATGTGAATCGTACGTGACATTTAACAGATACCATCAACTCATCAATAGCTCACCAAATTGGTGGGATGCGGTTACACCCGGCGGTTGAACTACAATAGGGCTTGCTAATTGTTGTGAATGGCGTCTACGCACGGGAGCATTCTTATGAATCTTCACCTTTCTCAGTCTGATGGCTTTTTGCGTGTGGCGGCGGCCTCGCCGCGGATTCGCGTGGCCGATGTCGAGGGCAATGCCGAGGTTGCGCTGGCGGCTGTTCGCGAGGCGGTCGAGCGCGGTGTTCGTGCTCTGGTGCTGCCCGAGCTTAATCTGACTGGCTATACCGCGGCTGATCTGTTTCATAACCGCACATTACTGCATACCTGCGAGACTGCACTGGCACATATTCTCGATGAAACCCGCGAGCTGCCGATTGTCTTTACCATCGGTCTTCCCGTTGCGGTGGCCGAGAATATCTACAACTGTGCCGCCGTGTGCTGCGCGGGCGAGCTTTTGGGCCTCACGGCCAAGAAGTATCTGCCCAACTATGGCGAGTTCTATGAGCGCCGTTGGTTTGCTCCGGCGCCCGCCGATCCCGTGTGGGTTGAGTTTGCCGGTCAGGGTCCGGTTCCGCTGGGTTCGGGGCTTGTCTACCGCTGCTGTGATGAGGGCGTCGAGGATTTGGTACTCGGTATTGAGGTCTGCGAGGACCTGTGGGTGCCGGCGCCCCCTTCGACCGAGATGGCGCTTGCCGGTGCGACGGTGATCCTCAATCCGTCGGCCTCGGACGAGATTATCGGTAAGGCAGACTATCGCCGCAGCCTTATCTCTAACCAAAGCGCGCGCCTGTACTGTGCCTATGCCTATGCAGACGCGAGCGAGGGCGAGTCCACGACCGACATGGTCTTTGCAGGCGAGAACCTCGTCTACGAAAACGGTTCGAAGCTCGCCGCCACGAAGCTCCTCACCTGCGATATGGCGGTGGCCGATGTTGACCTCGACCGTCTGGTTGCCGAGCGCCGTCGTTCGACCACGTGGACGCGCGCGGACGATGCGCCGGAGGCCACGACCGTTGAGTTTTCGTTTGAGGGCGTGCTGGCCGAAGAACCTGTCCTGCGCGATGCGCTCGACATCGACCGTGTCTTCCCCCGCGCGCCCTTTGTGCCGGACGACCATGGTGACCTGGCCGGGCGCTGCGAGACGATCCTCAATCTGCAGACTGCCGGCCTCAAGACTCGCCTTGCCCATACGGGTACCAAGGCTGCAGTCATCGGTCTTTCGGGCGGCCTGGATTCCACGCTGGCACTGCTTGTGACCGTGCGTGCCTTCGATGCGCTGGGGCTGCCGCGCACCGGTATCACAGCCGTGTCCATGCCCGGCTTTGGCACGACACATCGCACCAAGTCGAATGCCGAGTCGCTCGCTCGCGACCTGGGTGTGAGCTTCCGCGAGGTTTCGATCCACACGGCCGTGGAGCAGCACTTCAAGGACATTGAGCACGACCCGGCAGTTCAGGACGTGACCTACGAGAACAGCCAGGCCCGCGAGCGTACGCAGATTCTGATGGATCTGGCTAACCAGGCTGGCGGTTTTGTCATCGGCACGGGCGACCTGTCGGAGCTGGCGCTTGGCTGGGCTACCTATAACGGCGACCACATGAGCATGTACGCCGTCAACGCGAGCGTGCCCAAGACGCTTGTGCGCCATCTGGTACGTTATGCCGCTGATGTCTTTGGCGGGCGTATTGCCGAGGTCTTGCTCGATATCCTCGATACGCCGGTGTCCCCCGAGCTTCTTCCGCCGACGGGCGACGGTGAGATTGCTCAGAAGACCGAGGATTTGGTGGGCCCGTACGAGCTGCACGATTACTTCCTCTATTACCTGCTGCGTTTTGGCTTTGAGCCGGGCAAGATCTACCGTATGGCGCTCAAGAGCTTTGAGGGTGTCTATGACGCCAAGACCGTCCACACGTGGTTGCGTACGTTCTATCGTCGCTTCTTTGCCCAGCAGTTTAAGCGCAGCTGTCTGCCCGATGGTCCCAAGGTGGGCTCGGTGACGCTCAGCCCGCGCGGCGATTGGCGTATGCCGAGTGACGCCAGCTCGCGTCTGTGGCTTGCGCGGATCGACGCGCTCAATCCAATTGACTAAGGTTGGCTAAATTGAACCAATACGGGGGTTGCAAGCGTTACACTTTTGCAATCTGATGGCCCGTATCGCGCGGCGCTCTTGTCGGAGCGCCGTATTTTTTATATCGAAAGGTGGCACCATGCAGGCATCGCAGCGTCTCGACCGCTTTGGCGCGGAGGTCTTCGCCTCGCTCAACAACAAACTTCTTGCGCTGAAGGCTCAGGGCAAGACCATTTACAACATGAGCGTGGGAACGCCCGACTTTAAGCCGTACGACCACGTGGTCGACGCGCTCACGCAGGCCGCCCAAAATCCCGAGATGTGGAAGTATTCCCTGCGCGACCTGCCCGAGCTTAAGCAGGCCGTGTGCGATTACTATGAGCGTCGCTTTGGCGTTTCGGGCATTACGCCGTCCATGGTGCAGTCGTGCAACGGCACGCAGGAGGGCGTGGGTCATTTGGGCCTGGCCCTGCTCGATCCGGGTGACACCATTCTGGTTCCCGATCCGTGCTATCCGGTCTTTGAGGCGGGCGCCAAGATCGCCGATGCCAAGCTCGAGTACTATCCGCTGGTGGCGGAGCACAATTACCTGCCCTATGTGGCGGGCATCGATCCCGAGGTGGCCGATCGTGCCAAGTACATGATCGTGTCGTTGCCCGCCAACCCGGTGGGCTCGGTGGGCACGCCCGAGGTCTACGAGGAGATCATCGCCTTCGCCCGCGAGCACGACCTGCTGATCGTCCATGACAACGCGTACTCCGACATCGTGTTTGACGGCGAGCCCGGCGGCAGCTTCCTGCAGTATCCCGGCGCGCTCGAGGTGGGCGTGGAATTCTTCTCGCTTTCCAAGTCGTTTAACGTCACCGGTGCGCGCATCGGCTTTTTGGTCGGCCGTGAGGATGTGGTCTCTGCCTTTGCCAAGCTGCGCAGCCAGATCGACTTTGGCATGTTCTTCCCGATTCAGAAGGCCGCCATCGCCTGCCTCAATGGTCCGCGCGATGAGGTCGAGGCGCAACGTCTGAAGTACCAGGAGCGCCGCGATGCCCTGTGCGACGGTCTTGAGGACCTGGGCTGGGAGCGTCCCAACGCGCATGGCTCTATGTTTGTGTGGGCCAAGCTTCCCGGTGGCCGCACCGATTCCATGGCGTTTTGCGAGGAGCTTATGGAGAAGGCCGGCGTTGTGGTGACGCCGGGCGCGAGCTTTGGCCCTTCGGGCGAGGGGCACGTGCGCATGGCGCTGGTCCTGCCGCCCGATCAGATCGCTTTGGCTGTCGAGGCCATCCGCGAGGCGGGCCTGTATTAGAAGACTATTTGGGCTCGTCAATAGCTCGAAACCGATTTCGTGCAGTTATTTTACGAATCCTGCAAACAATTTCGGTAAACGGTCGATTTTTGGCTGCGTATAGGAGCATAATCAAAGTCCCGATTGGATGCATTGGGATTACGTCAAGCCGCTCGGGTCGTTCCCGGGCGGCTTGTTTGTGGAGAGAGATGGGAGTTTCTAATGGTTAACGAGAAGAAGGTCGCTATTGTCGGCTGCGGTTTCGTCGGTTCGTCTTCGGCGTTCGCGCTGATGCAGAGTGGTCTGTTCTCCGAGATGGTTCTCATCGACGTGGACAAGAACCGCGCCGAGGGCGAGGCCCTGGATATTGCGCACGGCATGACGTTTGCCGAGCCGATGAAGATCTACGCCGGCGATTATTCTGATGTCGCCGACGCCGCCATGATCGTCGTCACCGCTGGCGCTGCTCAGAAGCCCGGTGAGACCCGCCTGGACCTGGTCAACAAGAACGTCAGCATCTTTAAGTCCATTATTCCCGAGATTAAGAAGTCTGGCTTCGACGGCATTCTGCTCATCGTCTCCAACCCGGTCGACGTTCTGACCTACGCCGCCATCAAGATGTCCGGTCTGCCCGAGGGCCATGTCATCGGCTCCGGTACCGTGCTCGACACCGGCCGTCTGCAGCAGATGCTCGGCGCCCACGTCGAGGTTGACCCGCGCGACGTCCAGGCCTACGTCATGGGCGAGCATGGTGACTCCGAGTTTGTCGCCTGGTCCAGCGCTCAGGTTGCCGGCGTGCCGCTGAACACCTTCTGCGAGCTTCACGGCCACCTGGAGCATGAGGTTGCCGAGAAGCGCATTGCCGAGGACGTCAAGAACTCCGCCTACACCATCATCGAGAAGAAGCACGCCACCTACTACGGTGTCGCTATGGCGGTAAAGCGTATCTGCACTGCCGTCATGCGTGACGAGCAGACCGTTCTGCCCGTCTCCTCGCTCATGGTGGGCGAGTACGGCCTGTCCGATCTGGCCATCTCCATGCCGACGGTTGTTGGTCGCGACGGTGTCGTCTGCCGCGTTCCCGTGCCGCTGAACGATGACGAGCAGCATGAGCTCACCGCCTCCGCAAAGGCCCTCAAGGACATCATCGACAGCGTCGACTTCTCCTGCTAAATCAAGCTCGCTAGAGCGAAAAGCTACAATGAAGGCGTCCGGGCCCATGTGACCCGGGCGCTTTTTTATGCATTGGGGACAGGTTTGTCTGCACCAATCTTCGATGCGCCTGGGGCGGACTCGACCGCTATACTGGTTCGTGCTAAAAGCGATCTAGAACGGAATGCCGTATATGAAAATCAATCACGCGATTCTGCATATCCTGGACTTTGACTCTGCCGTCAACGTCATGAGCCAGCGCGAGCTGGATATCGAAAGCCGTACCGTGCGCAGCTTTCTGACCACGCATCTGCGCCGCGCGCGTACCTCGGCCGACAATAAGCGCGCCACGTTTGCGGAGAACTCTGCGTTTGGCGGCGAGCTCAAGGGCTATTTCTTTGGTGAGCGTGAGTTCGTGGACTTGTCTCAGCAGATTGCGGAGTTCATCTCTTCCGAACTCACCAAGGCCGAGAAAGCCGAGTCCACCGACGTGCTTGTGGCGGACTTTGACGATGATGAAGATGCCCGCTGGTTTGCCGTGATGCTGCTGGGCTCCAAGCAGGCATTCATGCACGAGGTGGGTCGCGAAGAGGGCGAGGTTCGTAACGACATCGCGCGCCACTACGCCATTTTGCCAAACCCCTCGCAAAAGGTGCCGAGCTATGCCATCGTGCGTGCAAGCACCATGGAGATCGGCTATGTGGATAAGAAGCGCAAGATTGCCGGCGAGGATCGCATGCTTATCCCTGATGGTCTGCTGCAATGCGACACGGGCGTATCGGGCAAGGAAGTCATCGACACCGTGACGCGTGTGGTCGAGGAAGTCGCCGAAGAGCACGGCGCCAACACGGCCGTAGCGCTCGCCAAGGTTAAGGCTGCCGTTGCCGAGAAGGTTGAGGATGACGAAGAACTGCCGCCGTGGGATATCGTCGATGAGGTCTTTGAGGACGAGCCGGTCATCAAGGAGAGCGTGCGTGCGGCGCTGACCGAGGAGAAGGTGCCCGAGCGCGTGCCCGTGGAGCGCAAGCAGGTCGAGCGAGCGGCCGTACGCAATCATAAGATTCGTACCGACACGGGCATCGAGATCAGCTTCCCGGCCGAGATGGGTTCAAACTCCGAGTACATCGAGTTCGTCAACGAGCCCAACGGCCTCATCTCCATCGAGCTCAAAAACATCGGTAGCATCGAGAATCGATAAGGCTTTTAACTTTTGAATAAAAGTCTGGATTATATTTTGAAGTATACTTTGAAATATAATCCAGATTATTTTTTGGAGGTCAAAATGTCCCCACTTGTTCTGGAAAAACCGGTGTTTACAAAAGACCAGGTTGTTTCTGCTACCGAAGCAAGCAAGTCCTTATCCACCATTCGTAAACGCGCAAAACGCGCGCCTCAGTTCATTGCTGATCATAATGATATCGATACCGTGATTATCGACTATGCTGCCTATGAGGAAATGTACGGCGCGCTGCAGTATCTGCGTGAACTTGAGATAAATCGCATCGCTGCGGATCGAGTCAAGCATGGTCCGCATGAGTTTGTTCCGTTTGAGGACGCCTTAACTGCCGAGGACCTCGCGGAGCTTGAGTCGATGGATCCGGACGCGATTCCCGACGAGGACCTTTTCGAATGAGCGGGCATTTTGTTGTCGGCTTTTTGAATCGAGACGTCGAGAAGGAATATCAAAAACTAGATGGATCCCAGCGCAGGCTCGTCCGTATTGCCGTCGCAAAATTAAAGACGCGCGCTGATGAAATCGGAACGCCGCTTCACGGCGAGCTCGCCGGCTGCAAAAAGATTAAATGGCGGAATGCGGGACTCAAAATAGTTTTCCGAATCCGAGAGGACGGAATGGTTGAGATTGCCGAGATTGTAGCAATAGGGCGGCGCGATCGTTCCGAGGTCTATAAGACGGCCGTAGGGCGCCTGTCAAAGCAACCCGCCATGGTTGAATACGACGGAGCCCTGAGATGATGAAGACCGAAGCCTCGGACGAGGGCTTCGGCCTTTTTACTTGGGGCTTAATCACGTTGCAGGTTGAGCATAAGTCAGCGAAAACGACCCAGAGCGAGCAAGGTGACGTGAAAGAGGAGGGCATTGACCTTCTGGTCATGCCCGACGATTGAACGTCAGATTGCCGCTCTGGGTCGTTTGGAGCGTCGAGCCGTTACGCGGTTTGGTAAAACCGCGTAACTATTAGAGCTGGCGCAGACCTTCCTCGAGACCGGTCTTGCTGTCGGTCTTCTCGTCGCGCATCTTGATAACGCGGGCAGGGACACCGGCCACGACGGCGCCGGCGGGGACGTCCTCGACGCACACGGCGCCGGCGGCAACGACAGCACCCTTGCCTACGCGCACGCCTTCCAGGACCACAGCATTGGCGCCGATCATAACGTCGTCCTCGATGATGACGGGCGTGGCGCTGGCGGGCTCCACGACGCCTGCCAGCACGGTGCCGGCGCCGATGTGGCAGTTCTTGCCCACGGTGGCGCGACCGCCCAGCACGGCGCCCATATCGATCATGGAGCCTTCGCCAATGACGGAGCCGATGTTGATGATGGCGCCCATCATGATGACGGCACGGTCGCCGATCTCGACGCGGTCGCGGATGATCGCGCCCGGCTCGATGCGGGCGTTGATGCCCTTGAGGTCGAGCATGGGCACGGCGGAGTTGCGGCAGTCGTTCTCCACATCGTAGTAGTCGATGGAATCGACGTTGGCGTCGAGGATTGCCTTGAGCTCATCCCAGTCGCCAAAGACGGTCTTGCCACGGCGGCCGCCATAGACATGCGCATTGCCCCACTGGACCTTCATGCCCGGCTTTTCGCGCACGTACAGCTTGACGGGCGTCTTCTTGGGCGCGGTGGCGATATAGTTGATAATCTCCTGTGCATCCATTTCGGCTGCGTTGCTCATTTGCGGTCTCTCCTTTGGGTGGATCCGGTTGATACCTGGTTAGGCAAACATGACCTGGTCGAACGTATAGAAGCCGGGTTCGCGGGTGACGAGCTTCTGCGCGGCTGCCAAGGCGCCGTTGACAAAGATCTGACGACTCGTGGCGCGATGCGCGAGCGTGACCTCCTCGTCCTGGCCAAAGAAACTCACTTTGTGCACGCCGGCGACAGTGCCACCGCGCAGCGAGTGCATGCCGATCTCCTTGGGGTCGCGCGCTCCGCACATGCCCTCGCGGCCATAGACGGGGTGGTAGCCTGCCTCGGGCTCGGCTTCGACGACGGCGTCGAGCAGCAACTTGGCAGTGCCGCTGGGGGCGTCGACCTTTTGGTTGTGGTGCGTCTCGACGATTTCGCAGTCAAAGCCGGGCAGCTCTCGCGTGGCCTGTGCCACCAGATGACGCAGGGCTGCGATACCGATGGAGTAATTGCCGGAGTGCATGACGCGGGTGCTCTGACCCAGCTCGCGCAGGCGATCCATCTGCTCGGGCGTATAGCCTGTGGTGCCCGAGACCAACGCCGTGCCCGTGCGCTCGACATAGGCGACGACGGCGTCGAAGGTCGCAACGTTCGAGAAGTCGATGATGACGTCGGCTGCCGGAGCGTTCTCGAGCTCGGACAAGTCGAAGCCGATCTGGGCGACGATGTCAAAAACGGGCTCTCCGGCAGCGTCGACAATACCCTCGGCGGTAGTGCGGATGAGCGAGCCCATGCGGCCCGTTCCCATAATGACGGTCTTAATCAAGCAGACCAGCTCCCTTCAGAGCATCGGTAAGTGCGGAGCGCGTGTCGTCTGCCATGGGGCACAGCGGCATGCGGTAGTTTGCCTCGATCATACCCATCTGGGCGAGCGCTTCCTTGACGGGGATGGGGTTGACCTCGCTAAAGAGGGCATTGATGAGCGGCTGGCCGGCAATCTGGATATCGCGGGCACGTGCCACGTCACCGTCCAGATAGGCGCGGCACATGTCATGTACGAGCTGCGGCTGCACGTCGGCCCACACGCTGATGGTGCCCGAAGCACCCAGACTCATGAGCGGCACGGTGAGCGCGTCCTCGCCCGAGTACATGCGGAAGTTGTCGGACAGCAGGTGGGCGATCTTGGCAGCGTAGGCGACGTTGCCCGAGGCTTCCTTAATACCCATGATGTTGGGGTGCGCGGCCAAGCGCTCCACGTTGCGCTCGCTGATGCCGCAGCCACAGCGGCCGGGGATGTTGTACAGGATGCAGGGGATGTCTACGGCATCGGCGACGGTCTTAAAGTGCTGGTAGATACCCTCTTCGTTGGATTTGTTGTAGTAGGGGGTAATGAGCAGTAGACCGTCGGCTCCCAAGCCCTGGTAAGTGAGCGACTTGGTGAGCATGGTCTGCGTGGAGTTGGAGCCCGAGCCGGCGATGACGGGGACGCGTCCTGCAACTTGCTTGACCACCGCGGCGACAACGGAGTTGTCCTCGTCGTCGGTCATCGTGGCGCTCTCGCCGGTGGTGCCCAGGGCGAGGATGGCGTCGGTGCCATTTTGCAGGTGGAAATCGATAAGGCGCTCGAGCGCATCAAAGTCGACACTGCCGTCCTTTTTAAACGGCGTAACCAGGGCGACGATTGAGCCCTCGAGATTGCGGATGTCCATGTTCTTCTCCTTCGCTTCGGCGATCTGGATGCGCTTGTTCCATTGGGCGGCGACTGCCAGGCGCTCGTCTTGGGCGCGGCGGCGGGCACTTTCGGCGCGCGACTTGGCCAACAGTTCTCGGCCGCACGGCAGCACGTCGAGCGTGGCAAAGTAATCGCCCGGGCGCTCGGCGCGGCGGATGAGGTCGGCCGCGCCATCGGGGCGCAGCAGGACCTCGGCGGAGCGCAGCCGTCCGTTGTAGTTGTAGCCCATGGAGTAGCCATGCGCACCGGTATCGTGGATTACAAGCAGGTCGCCCATGTCGATATGCGGTAGCTCGCGATCGATGGCGAACTTATCGTTGTTCTCGCACAGATTGCCCGTGATGTCATAGGTGTTCGTGACGGGCGCTGTGCCCTTGTCGGCGCCGCCCGGCTGACCCATCACCGTAATGTGGTGGTAGGCACCATACATGGCGGGGCGGATCAAATCGACGGCGCTTGCATCGACACCGATATAGTCCTTGTAGATCTGCTTCTCGTGGATGGCCTTGGTGACCAGGCAGCCGTAGGGGCCCATCATAAAGCGGCCCATCTCGGTGTAGATTGCCACATCGCCCATGCCTGCGGGGACCAGGATCTCGTCGTATGCCGCGTGCACTCCCTCGCCGATGGCGTGAATGTCGTTGGCCTGCTGCTCGGGTAGGTAGGGGATGCCGACGCCGCCGGATAGATTGATGAAGGCGACGTGTGCGCCGGTCTCGCGCTCCAGGCGCACGGCAAGCTCAAAGAGGATGCGCGCGAGCTTGGGGTAGTAGTCGTTGGTGACGGTGTTGCTGGCAAGGAAGGCGTGGATGCCAAAGTCCTCGGCACCCTTGGTCTTGAGCATACGGAAGGCCTCGAAGAGTTGCTCGGTGGTCATGCCGTATTTGGAGTCGCCGGGGTTGTCCATGATGCCGTTGGAGAGCTGGAACAGGCCGCCCGGATTAAAGCGGCAGCTGACCGTCTTGGGGATGGGTCCCGCAACGCGCTCAAAGAACTCGATGTGGCTGATGTCGTCAAAGTTGACGATGGCACCCAGCTTGTCGGCGAGCTCAAAGTCCGCAGCCGGCGTGTCGTTGGACGAGAACATGATGTCGTGTCCCGTGATACCCAGCGAGCGGGCGATCATGAGCTCGGTATAGCTCGAGCAATCGCAGCCGCAGCCGTATTCGTTGAGAATGGAGATGAGTGCCGGGTTGGGGTTGGCCTTGACGGCAAAGTATTCCTTAAAGCCCGGGTTCCACGCAAAGGCGTCGCGCACCTCTTGCATGTTGCGGCGGATGCCCGCCTCGTCGTATAGATGAAACGGCGTGGGGAACTGCTCGACGATATGCTCGAGCGTCTCCTTGTCCACAAACGGCTGCTTGGCCGCATATGCCTCGTTGGGGGTCAATGCCATGTCCCGTAAACCTCGCTATCCAGACGGCGCCATCTGCGCATCGAATCCGCATAGCGTGGACCCAATGTCCGGATAGCGCTCCCGCATTGCTGCAGACAGTCCTGTGGGTGTTTCCCACAGGCCCACCAGGTTGTTCGTGCCCGAAAAACCCAGTTCGGCGGGTTTCGCCTCCCCGCGGGGTCAAAGCCTGCCGACTCGCCCGCGGCTCTTCGTGCCCGCGCCTCTATCAAGTGGTAAAGACCCTATCACGTTGCACTTTACCAAACAAGAGTATTCGTATATAACGTTTAAAAAATGCAGGGATATGCTGGAAACATGTGCGCCACAATCCTGTATCACAATAAGTTGCAACAAATGTGCCTCACGAAGGGATCCTCTATGACCGAGCTCCAAGAACTCCGTCGCTATCGCCGCGATCTCCATCGCATTCCGGAGCTCGATTTCGATCTTCCGCAAACCATTGCCTATATCGAGGGCGTGCTGGCACCGCTCACCTGCGAAGTGACCCATCCGTGCCCCAGCTGCGTCTGCGCTTTCTTCGACGCCGGCGTTGATGCCGCGCATGCCACGGCGATTCGCGCCGATATGGATGCGCTGCCCATTGAGGAGGCGACAGGGGCGGCCTTTGCCTCGACCCATCCCGGCAAGATGCACGCTTGCGGACATGACGGTCACATGGCCATGGCACTTGCCGCCGCGACGTATGTCGACCGTACGATTCGCGAGCAGCCGGGCGTCATGAGGCGCAACGTGCTCTTTGTGTTCCAGCCGGCCGAGGAAACGACCGGTGGTGCCAAGACGGTATGCGAGAGCGGCGTGTTCGAGCGCTATGGGGTCGACCGCATTTTTGGCTTCCATGTGTGGCCCGATCTGCCTGCCGGCACGTTGGCGAGCTGTTCCGGTCCGCTGCTGGCGCGTTCGAGCGAGACGCATATCTATATTCACGGTACGAGCATCCATATTGCTAAGACCTATGGCGTGCCGGTCGAGGAGTCGCACGATGCCGCGTTGGCGGCAGCGAAGTTTTTGGTTGCCGAGCGCGAGCTGATGGACGAGCTGGGCGGCGACGAGCCCTGTATCGGCAAGTTTGGTCTGCTGCAGGCCGGTACGGTTTGCAACGCGGTGGCGGGGGAGGCCCATGTGGCCGGAAGCCTGCGTGTGTTTACGGACGGCATGTTCGACCGGGCGCGCGAGGGCGTGCGCCGCGTGCTGGACGATGCCTGTGCCGCAACGGGCTGCACGTACGATCTCGACTTTGCCGAGGGCTATCCGCCGGTCGACAACGACTCCGAGTTGTTCGCCAGCGTCGCGCCTGCCTTGCCCGGCCTGCAGCTTGTGGAGGAGCCGCTGTTAATTGCCGAGGACTTTGCGTTCTATCAGCGCCATCTGCCGGGCGTGTTCTTCTTGCTGGGCACGGGTGTGCCGGAGGGTCAAGAAAACCCGAGCGATTCGGATGGCTGTCCCGCCTATGCCACGAGCGCCCTTCACACTGATACCATGCTCTTTGACGAGGAAATTCTGCTCAAGGGCCTCGATGTCTACAAACGATTGCTTTTGCTTGGTTAATCGGCGCGGTCGCATGTTCTAGAAAATACGAACAAATGTACGGTATAATAGAGATGTATGTCTGTAGAAACGTTTGACGTTATTAACGTAAGGCGATACTATGATTGCATCGTACAAAGATGAGGATACCGAACGTTTTGCAATGGGTGTGCGGGTCAGGAGGTTCGTGCCCTTTGAGCGGGTCGCATTGAGGAAGATTCGTCAACTGCAGGTTTGTGATTCACTTGATGACCTTCGCGTTCCTCCGGGCAATCGTCTTGAAGCGTTGAAGGGCGATCGCGCCGGCCAATATAGTATCCGTGTTAATGAGCGCTATCGGGTCTGCTTTGAGTGGAGACAGGGGATGGCTTGGAATGTCGAAATCGTCGATTATCACAAGTGATGAGACCGCGCCCGATTTGCTGTTACCGGTGACTCCTGGTGAACTTCTCAAAGAGGAATTTCTTGTTCCTATGGGCATTTCTCAATATCGTCTTGCTAAGGAGACCGGGATTCCGGCACAGCGTATTGGGCAGATTATTTTGGGGAGGCGTCGTGTTACGGCTGACACCGATCTTCGCCTTTGCCGCTACTTTGGCCTAACGGATGGTTATTGGCTGCGCGCCCAGATAGCGTTTGACCTCGAGGCGGAAAAGAGGCGCATCGAGCCGGAACTGGATAAGATCGTTCCTGTTCAGCAGGCTATCGCATTGTAGTGTTCAAAGATGTTGAGGTTGAAGTGACGATGGGGCGACGCCGACAGTCTGCCGTTTATAGTCCCGGTGGGTGTGGATGCGGCTTGTTGTTGCTTCCGGTTATTGCTGTGAGCATTGGCGTTATGTTTGCGCTTGCCGGGTTGGCGGCAGCGGCACTCGTGTTGCTGATCGTGGCCATTGGCGTGACGATTTGGCTCTGCCGCAATCGCGAGCAACGCCATGCCGACGGCAAAACCAATGTCGGCGGGGGTCGTCTTCCTGATTATTGCGTACCCGCTGAGTGTCAGCTACCTGGTGTTCTTTGTCCTGTTGATGATCAGTGCCTTTACCGGGGAATCCGTAACGGTGGGGTAGGCTTCGACGAGCTTCTTGAGGATGAAGCTAGGGGGCGGACCCTGAATGAACCGCGCCCCGCATCAACAAGTTTCATTCGTTGTGTAGCAATCCGAATGCGCAAGCGTTTGGCGCGAGAGCACCGCCGCCAGCAACACGGGGATGCAGGCCGCAATCGCCAGCCCCCATGCCAGCCCATCGCAAAAGCGCGTCAACGTCGAGCCTGACCACGGCCATTTCCTGCTCGAGTTTGTAGGCTCGCTCGATGTGAGCTCGTCGATCTTGAGCTCCATAACCGCGCGGCTGCGCGAGTTGGACTCGACCACTCCGATCGGTGTTACAGTGACGCCGATGAGCGTCACTGCAATAGACTCCACTGGATCTCCTGGCAGGACATAGGTCAACTTGCGATTGCATTATCCGCTGTGGTCACAAATCAGCTGGCAACTGAGTAATCGGCCTAAAGCACGGGGTAAAATACGCCAAAGAGGAAGGAATGGAGGCTGAAATGGAAGAGTTCGAGTTCAAGGACGAGCAGCAGGAAGAGAGCGTGAAGACAACGCTGACGGAAACCGACCTTGAGCTTGACGATGCGGAAAAGAAGCCTCTCATGCAGGCCACCCGAGAAAAGGTGGAAGCCATTCCCGATATCGTTAAGGAGCGCGCAGCGAAAGCCGTCCAATTCGTCAAAGAACATAAGAAGGGGATTGTCGCCTGGGCGGCTGCCATTGGGGCTGTCGCCTACGTTGCCAACAACTCGCATGAGAAAGATCAGCTGCTGGAAAAGAATACTCGGCTGACGGAAGAAAACGCTCAGCTGTCAGACGACCTCGTAATAGAGCGCGAGGTCTCAGACCGTTTGGCATCGCGAGTGGTGGAGCTCGAGAATCTCTGCGATGAGAAAGACGACTATTTCCAAGAGACGATTTCGGACGGACTGCGTCATGGAAGTTCCCTCGCCGGAAAGCACATGGCCGACCGAAGGCAATATCTCAATGAGGGGTAGGCCGGTTCTTGCTACGCGCCATTACGCCCAACGCCTAGCCTGCAACGCTGGGGCGGCGCACTCATTCCTGGCAGCAGCGCAGGAAAGACGTCTGCGCAGCCGTCAGGGGTGCTATTTGGTTCAGTTCCAAGCCTCATCCAGCCGTCAGCTAACCCGCCTGCCCCTCGCCGTCGTCGCGGCGTATCGCGCCCATCGTCTGCTTTGAGCCGCAGGCCGTGTCATTGCCGCCCACGATGGCCTTGTGGTTGTTGGATGTGGTCGGGCCCATGCGACCCTTGGGCGGTTCTCAGCCCGCATCTACCAGGATTCTGTCGAGCTCGTGCGAGCATCGAGCGTGCAGGGCATGCTCGAGAGCGTCGTCGTCCGTATGGACCACGCCGTGCAGGTTCGCCATGTCGGAAATCGAGGCAAGGCGCTGCAGGCGTAGAACCAGTAGTTCAAATCGATGTTGGCAAGCCTCGAGGTGTCATCGGCGATGGACACGCGCTTCATGCTCTTCTATATGGCAACCTTAGCTCTCAGCTAATGAATTCAAGTTTAATCCTTCCTACGATGTGCTGTGTACCGGCGCGGTAGCCGGATCGTAGGAAGGATGCATAATGAAAAAGCTCGAAAACGAAGTGCTGCTGAGCCGTCGCGCTGCACTTGGCGCATTCGCCACCGTCGCCTTGGGGACTGCCGGTCTTCTTGCCGGTTGTGGTAGCGATAAGGCGACCGTCACCGAGGACGCTGGCGATGGCGACAAGAAGGAAGAGGCGAAGAAGGAAGAGCAGCCTACGACTGACCTGGCGGTTGGCACGACGGTGACCACGGCTGCCGGTCTTTCCGTCGTTGTCGATTCCGTCCAGCCCGGCCTTACAAATTATGACGGTTCGACTATGACGGGCATTCACGTCACGTACGTCAACAATGGCGATGAGGGCGCAGATTACAATGTCTACGACTGGAAGGGCGAGGACGCCAACGGCGCCCAACAGAATCAGGGTTACTACAGCGAGGGCTCCGATGAGCTGCAGTCTGGTACCCTTTCCGCCGGTGGCTCCGTGGCGGGCAATATCTACTTTGATGGCGATATCAAGAAGGCACTGTATTTTGCCAACATGTTTGATAAGTCTGCCACTGCAAGCTGGGTGCTGGCCTAGCATGTCGCTACCGTTGCGCCGGATGGGAGGTGAAGTCGTATGCCCGATAAAAAGCTGACCGAGGAGTTGCTCAATGAGCTTCTCGATGCGCCGAACATTGATGGCTATATCAGGGAGCACGACTTTGCCGCCCCGTCGCTTTCGGATTACCTGAAGCAGCTACTGCAGGAAAAGGGCTTGGAGCGCTCGCGCGTGGTTCGTATGGCCGATCTCAATGAGACCTTTGGCTATCAGATCTTTACCGGTGTGCGTCATCCGAGTCGCAATAAGGTGCTGCAGATTGCCTTTGCGATGGCGCTGACGCTCAAAGAGACCAACCGTGCGCTGACGGCTGCCGGGGTAAGCGTCCTTAACTGCAAGGACCGCCGCGATGCGATTATCATCTTTTGCATCGATCGCGGGTGCAGCCTCCAAAAGGTCAACGAGGAGCTGTATCGCTTTGGCGAGGAGACGGTGAATTAGCCGCTGATATCTGAGCCGGCGGAGCTGTCGAACAACGATGCAAACGAACGGGGCGCGGATGCGATGGGGTGTCTGCGCCCTGCGCTATGATGGAGGCTATGGATACTCAGGCCCCAACATATTCCAATGACGAGCTGACCGCAGCGCTTGCCGAGCACCTGGCGTCGCTCGATCGCGACGACAGCTATCGCGTGGAGCGTGTACTTAAGCGCTCGTCCGTTGAAACAACCGAGCTCGTGTACTTTGAAGGAGCCGGCGGTGGTTCGCTCGGTCCCTTTGTCCGTAAACGCATCGATGCTTCGGCTCAAATCGGCGGGGCATACGAGCGTCTGTTTGCCGCTCAGCGGGCAGGCAGGCGTTTTGAGCACCTGCCCAGAATCGTCGATTGTCGTCGTTCGGGCGACGAGCTCAACGTGGTTATGGAATACATCGAAGGGGAGACACTCGGGGCACTGGTGGACCGTCTGGGATCCGCTCCCGATTATGCGCGTGAATTGTATCCTGTCCTTTGCGACGCCGTGGGCGAGCTCCATGCCGGTTTTGCAATGGCGGGGGAGGCTTCGGCGCCGGTGATCCATCGCGACCTCAAGCCGTCGAATATCATCGTGGCAGGTGCCAACTATACGCCTGATGACGGCCTGACGTTTTCATCGCTGGTGATTATCGACTTGGGGATCGCGCGCGTGTGGCGCGATGGCGCCGATGCCGATACTGTCAAGTTTGGGACACGGCCCTATGCGCCGCCCGAGCAGTATGGGTTTGGGCAGACGAGCGTGCGAAGCGACGTCTACGCACTTGGCGCCCTGTTGTTCTTCTGCTTGACGGGAGTCGACCCTAAACCAGGGCTCGACATGCGCGAGCAATGCGAGGCATGCGGCGTTCCCGGCCCATTGGCCGATGTCGTTTGCATGGCGATGGCGCTCGATCCGGCCAAGCGCTTTGCGAGTGCGGAAGCGTTGGGACGGGCGACGCGCGCGGCATACGATCTGAGTCGCCCCGTGCGGCCTCCTGCGCCTGCGCCTGTCCGTACTCCGGCCTCGGAGACGTTGTTGACGCCCCAAGGGCTCCAGAACCCCGCAAGGCTTCCTAGGCCTGCCACCTCCGCTGCATGCGGTCTGCTCTCTCGCGTTCCGGAGTCCCTGGGGCGCATTTGGAATACGCTCGTCTGCTTCTCGCTGCTTGTGTTCTTTGCCGGAAGTCACTTTGCCGTCTTTCAACCCACGGGAGCAAACCAAAGCTACCCGACGTGGCTTCTCATAATCGAGTATTTTTTCTTTGTCGATGGCCTTATGGCGCTTATGCATTTTGCGGTGCTCGATAAGCGCCGTCTACGTCGGCGATTCGCACTGCTCGACAGCTATCGCGGCAAGAAACTCGCGAAACTCTGGCTCAAGGCATTGGGTGTGCTGCTCCTATGCATGATCGTCATAGTCGCGGTTGCCAATGCGACCGGCGTCGTCGATACCTCCGCTACCTAAAAGAAAAGGGCCCCATTGGGGCCCTTTGCAGTTGCACTTAGATGCGGTTCATCTGAGCGGCGACTTTGTTGTACCAGTCCTGCCACGTGGGTGGGCAGTACTTTTTGGCCGCAGCCGGGGTAAGGGTGGAGCCGTAGTTGGCGCCCAGATAGGCAACGTGAGCGAAGATGCCCTCGCTCCAGCTGCCAAAGCTGCGCCAACCGCCGCCACGTGCACTCCAGCCCCAGGCGTTGTAAGAATTGGCGCAATAAGCACCCTTGGTGCTCTCGATGCAGGCGATGGCGGGGGACCAACGGGGGTCGACACCGGTATTCCAAGCGGCGACGGCAAAGTTATAGCCCTGGCCTGCCATAGGGGAGCCGGCGAGGTAATTGTCGATGCGGCTCGTCCACTCATTAATGAACGAATCGTAATCGGAACTACCGGTGTTGGCGTTGTTCACCGTGGTGTCGATGGTGGTGTTGGCGTTGGTGGCCTGGCTGCTGGAATTGCTGCCGCTCACGCCCTCGCCCGAGAGCTTCTCGGCGGCAGCGGCCTTATCGGCCTCAAGCTTGGCAAGCTCGGCGGCATTTTCCTGCTCGGCTTTTGCCTGTGCCTCGCTGCGGAGCTGCTGGGCCTGCGCCAGCGCATCCTCGGCGTTTTTCTGCTCTGCCTCAAGCTGAGACTTGGCCTGCTGGAGCTCGGCCTTGTTCTGCTCGAGTTCGGTTTGCATGTTATTGAGCTCTTCGATCTCGTCGACGCTCGAGCTCGTGATCTGGTTGGTGTATTTGCAGGTCGTGATGAACTCACCCAGGCTCTGTGCGTTGACCAGGAAGCTCACGATGGGGTTGGTGCCCTTCTGGTACTTATACAGATCGCGCATGGCGGAGCTTGCCTTGGCCTGCTGTTCGGGTAACTCGGCCTCAATCTTATCGATGTTCGCCTCATTGGAGTCGATCTGCTTCTGCAGATCGCCGAGCTTGGTGCGGGCATCGTTGTAGGCGCTCGTGGCGGCTTCGATCTTCTGCTGGGCGGCGGCAAGCTGATCCTGCGTTGCCTGCGAGGCGGCATACGCCGCGACGGGGGAGAGCATCGGCGTGGCCGTCAACGCAACGGCGAGCGCGGCGCTCGTGATGATACGAGCCGGCTTCGACGCGATGAGCGCTGCGGTGCGATGATTCGAATGCTGCATCCAGTCCCTCTGCAATCAATCGTAGGTTATTGTTCCTCAGGTATTCTACTACTGCTTTCGACCTCAACTTGAACCTTAAAGGTTTTAAAGGGTCAAGTTGAACTTGAGACTTTGGCTTTGACCTGCAGTTATATCGAATTGTTGAGAAACCATAGAGTTCAACTTTAACGTTACGGGGGCCTGTTTGGGACGGGCTTTGGACTGTGAAGGCTATCTCAACGTTGGGGTTTGTGGCTATAAGGCCCCATTGCGGCGAGCTTGCCCTACTTCGTTGAGCGCCTGGGCGGGGGTGAACGAACAGGTGCCGTCGCCGAGTTTGATTACCCCGATGTTGTCCCCGGCGTGGGCATCGGAGACGAGGCCAAACTGATCGATGGCGGTATCGTGTCCGCCGGCGACGGGCGTCTTGCGCGTGCCTTTGTGCGCCGATGTATCGATGGAGGTGATGTAGGCGGCACCGTCGTAAGCGTCGTTTGCGGTGCGCAGAGGAGCAGTCGCTTGCTCGCGCTGCGCCAACTCGCGTTTTGCGGCATCGAGGATGGGGTTATCGGTTGGAAGTTCCTGGATCACGCGTGCGCCTTTCACTCGGGGGTATCAATATGCTGAACCCTACAACAACGGTGGGTTCATTACCGTTTGTCATACGGCGGTGAGCGCGGCCTTCATGCTGGATAATTGCGTTGATTGTCATAGATACAGTGGAGCTTTAGGTGGAAACGGTCCGGCACGCTAAAATAAACAGGTTGCATAAAGACCGCCCGTCGTGGGCAGTTCTAGATAGGAAGTTTCCATGGCATTGCAGTTTACAGAGCGCGAGTTTATCCCCGTGCTGCTCGGTGGCGACATCAACGCCTATTCGGTGGCGCGCGCCTTTTACGAGGAGTATCAGGTCAAGAGCCTGGTCTTTGGCAAGTACCAGACCGGTCCTGCGTACCGCAGCCAGATTATCGACTACACGCCCAATGTGGATATCGACACCATGCCGGTCATGATCGAGACCATTAACGGTGTCGCGCAGGCCAATCCCGATAAGAAGATTATTCTCATGGGCTGCGGCGACAACTATGTCGCGCTTGCCGCACAGGCTCAGGATGCCGGCGAGCTCGCCTCAAACGTCATTGCGCCCTATGCGCCCTACAGCATGCTCGAACAGTGCCAGAAGAAGGAAATCTTCTACGAGCTGTGCGAGAAGCACGGTGTTCCCTATCCGCATACGTTTACCTTTACCATGGCCATGCTCAACGCCCGGGGCGAGGCTCCTGCCGAGGTGCTCGACCAGATTGATTTTCCCTTCCCGATGATCCTGAAGCCTTCCGACGGCATCATGTGGTGGGAGCACGAGTTCGAGGGCCAGAAGAAGGCCTACGAGATCGCCGATCGCGCCGAGCTGGAGCAGGTCATTCGCGACGTATACGCGAGTGGCTACACCGATGATCTGATCCTGCAGGATCGCGTGCCCGGCAACGACGAGTACATGCGCGTGCTTACCAGCTATTCCGACCGTAACGGCAAGGTGCGCATGATGTGCCTGGGCCACGTGCTGCTCGAGGAGCACCAGCCTCACGGCGTTGGCAACCACGCCTGCATCATCACCGAGCCCAATGACGAGCTCATGGGCGGCGTGCGCAAGTTGCTCGAGGACCTCAAGTTTACGGGCTTCTCCAACTTTGACGTCAAATATGACGAGCGCGACGGTTCGTTTAAGTTCTTCGACTTCAACACTCGCCAGGGCCGCAGTAACTACTACGTCACCAACAGTGGCTTTAACGTTGCCAAGTACGTAGTGGACGAGTATGTGTACAACCGCCCGTTTGTGCCCGAGTTTGTGACGGCGCAGAACGAGGCGCTGTGGATGGTTGTCCCCATGGGCGTGGTCGATAAATACGTCAAGGATCCCGAGCTGCGCGCTAAGGCGCATCGCCTGGTCAAGGAGGGTAAGGCCGCCGACCCCTCGTTTATGAAGGGCGACTTTGTCTTTAACCGCTGGCTGCGCATGTGGCACACCAAGCTGCGTCACTTTAAGCTGTTTAAGACGTATTACAAATAGGATGAACGTCGCGCCTGCCCGGTTTGTATCGGACGGGCGCGGGTATGATACGCGCAATGGTGCGAGCGTCACCAAGGAGGCGGCGATGGAAAAGCTGGGAGTTATCGGCGGTATGGGCGCCGAGGCCACGTCGTATTACTACGACCAGGTGGTGCGTCACACGGCTGCTACCTGTGATCAGGAACATATCGACATGGTGGTGCTCTCTAAGTCGACCATGCCCGACCGCACGCTGGCCATTAAGACCGGCGACCATACCGAGCTGCTGGCGACCATGAAGGAATGCGCGCAGGCGCTCGAGACGCTGGGCTGCGCGCACATTGCCATTCCCTGCAACACGTCGCACTACTTCTACGATCAGATTCAGTCGTTTACCTCGGTCCCCATCATCCATATGCCGCGCGAGTCGGTGCGCTATGCGCTTGCCGGCGTGGTGATGGGGGAGTGTGAGTTCGACCCCAACTTGAGCATGCCGGCCGAGCCGGTGCGCAAGATCGGCATCATGGGTACCGATGGCACCGTGGGTGCCGGCGTCTACGGTCGCGAGTGCGAGGCAGCGGGCGTCGAAGTCGTTTATCCCAGCGAGAAGCGCCAGGCCGATGTGATGTCGCTTATTTACGATGATGTGAAGGCAGGACGCGAGCCCGATATGGATAAGTTTGACCGAGTGATGTGGGAGTTTGCCCGCAGCGGCTGCGACCGCGTCATTCTGGCCTGCACGGAGCTTTCGGTGCTGCAAAAGTATCGCGAGATGCCCGAGATCACCCTCGACGCCATGGACGTTTTGGTACGCGAGTCCATCATCCGCAGCGGCGCCCCCTACCGCCTGTAGCTCTCGACCTGCCAAAAAGGGACAGGTTTATTTTGGTAGGTTTTATCTGGGAAAACAGTAAAGGCCTCGGCTCGTTTGTGCGAGCCGAGGCCTTTTGCATTTGTCGGTTGCTGCTTGGTGCTGGAGCTTAAAGGACGAGACTGACATTTGCCCATATAAAACCGACCAAAATAAACCTGTCCCTTTTTGGCAGGTTAGAACAAGAATCCGAGGACGATGAGGGCAATGCTGGCAATAAGTATGGCAATGTCCATGCCCTTAATGGGATAGCGCTTGTACGAGCTCGCGCGCGTACGCAGATAAAAGCCACGTTGCTCGGCCGCCAGGGCAGTGGCATCGGTCTTGCCCACGGAGCTCACCAGCAGCGGCACGCAGAGCGGTAGCATGAGCTGGATCTTCTTGAGGGGGTTCTTGGTGTCGTATTCAACGCCGCGCGCGGTCTGCGCCTCCATGATGGCGTTCATCTCCTGGCTAAAGACCGGTACAAAGCGCAGTGCCGTGGTAAACGTGAACGCATAGCGGTACGGCACGTGCAGCACCTCCACGCAAGCGTTAGCGAGATCGCCGAGCTGCGTGATGGTGAGCATGAGGATGAGCGGCAGCGCCACGCCGAGCAGGCGAAGCGCCGCCTTGGTGCCGGTGATAAGACCATCTGTGGTAATCCAGGCAAAGATGGGGGCTCCGGTGCGGATAAAGGCGGTCTGCAGGACCAGCATGATTAGTGAGAGCGGCACCATGAGCTTGACGAGCGAGACTAGGCCTGCGGTCGATTTGGCGTAGATGCCCAAGATAAAAGTCAGCACAAGCAGGGCGATCAGGAGCATATAAGTGTCGCCGAGGAAGGTCGCCAAGATAATAGCCGCGGCCAGGGCTAGCTTGGTCACGGGGTTCAGCCGGTGCAGCAGTGAGTCTCCGGGCACGTAGTCGATCACGTTAGTCATGCTTGAGCATCTCCTTTACCAGGTCGACCAGATCGGAGACCTGACTGATTCCGGCGAATCGGGGCGAAACGTCGCGCGCGAGTTCTTTGGACAGGGCCACAACCTGCGGTGGCTCCACGTAGGCGGCGCGCATGAGGGCATCGTCGGCGAAGATCCGGTTCGCGTCGCCGCGCTCGAGGATGCGTCCGTCTGCCATGACTACCAGGCGCTGGGCAAAGTCCGAGACGACCTCCATGTCGTGGCACACCATGATCACGGCGCAGCCGCGCTCGGCCATCTCGCTCACCGTCTCCATCACGGTCATGCACTCGCGGTAATCGAGGCCGCTCGTGGGCTCATCGAGCAGAACCACCTGTGGATCGAGCACAACCACGGACGCTAGGGCGACCATCTGTCGCTGTCCGCGCGAAAGCGAGAACGGCGATTCGTCCAAGGGGAGCCCAAAGCGCTCCGCCGCCACCCGTGCACGCTGGCGGGCCACGTCGGTGCCGACACCGTGCAGTTCAAGACCAAAGGCAACCTCGTCGAGTACGGTGTCGCGGCAGAGCTGGCGGTCGGGGTTCTGGAACAGCGTCGCGCATTTTGCAGCGATCGCGCTGGTGGGGACGTCGGCGGTGTTCATCCCCGCCATACGCACGGTTCCCGACGCTGGATGCAGAAGGCCGTTCAACAGCTTGGTGAGCGTGGTCTTGCCAGCACCGTTCTGGCCGATGATGCCTACGAGCTCGCCGGGATAGACGCACATGTTGAGGTTGCTGACCGAGGCACCGCCATGGGGGTAGGCAAAGGTCACATCGGTGAGTTCGACTACTGGCTCCTGATTGACGCCGCGGGGGACCGCCGGGATATGGGGAGAGGTCTCGGGCACATCGGCGGGCGCGTCCTTGCTCGTTGCATCCGCAAGTAAGGACGAGATAAGCTGGTGCGCTTCGGAAACATTGAGGCAGGGCGCCTGATCGCTCGGCAACAGACCCACTTCTGCCAGGCTGTTCGCGATGCGCGCGACGCGGGGACTGTCGACGCCCATCTGGCGCAGCTCGCTTGCGTGGGCAAAGACCTGGTGGGGTTCGCCGTCAAACGCGAGCTTGCCGTCTGCCATGACGAGGACGCGGCTGCAGTATTTCGACAACAGCGCGACCTTCTGCTCGATAACAACCACGGTGATGCCGTGTTCGCGGTTGATCTGGCGCAGCGTGTCAAAAACGAGCGTGGAGCTTGCCGGGTCGAGCGCTGCCGTGGGCTCGTCGAGCACGAGCACGTTGGGCGCCATGGCGATGATCGCGGCGATTGCGACTTTCTGCTTCTGCCCGCCCGAAAGCGTGGCAATCTCGCGGTGGCGCAGGTCGCTAATGCCGACGGTCGTCAGCGTCTGGCTGATGCGCTCCTCGATTTGATCGTGCGGTATGCCAAAGTTCTCGAGGCCAAAGAGCATCTCGTCTTCAACGATGGGCGCAACCATCTGGGCATCGATGTCCTGCAGCACGCTTCCCACCACGCGCGAGATATCCGTGAGGGTGATCTCGCAGGTGTCGCGGTCATCGACGAGCGTGGCTCCAAAGAGCTGGCCGGTGTAATGGTGGGGGATGGCTCCGCTCATAACGGCGGCAAGCGTCGATTTGCCGGCGCCTGAGGGGCCGATGACGCCCACAAACTCACCCTTTTCGATGGCGAGTGAGACGTGATCGAGGGCATTCTGCGCCTCGTGCCCATAGGAAAATGAGACGTCATCGAGCTTGATGATGGTATTGCTGGAGCTCATGGGGGCCTTTCTATCGTAAAAGAGCACCGGCCGCAAAACGACCGGCGGTCTACATGGTAGCAAGTATTACTACTTGGACTTGGAGAAGACCTTCTTGAGCGGAACGCTGAGGGCCTGGACCAGGATGGCGTTGAAGACGGCGGTGCCTGCGTGTGGCCTGTCAGCTACTTAGTCGTTAAGCTTGAGGGCCTTCTTAATGGGGATGTAGAGGGCGGTCACGATGATGGCGTTGGCAACACCGGTGGCGACGACGACAGGAGCCATGACGCCCATGAAAGCCGGGTTGTTCATGACGCCAAAGGAGAAGATCGCCGCGTAGATCATGCCGGAGATGAAGGTGACAACAAAGGTGCTGACGAGCGGGAGCAGACCCTTGACCTTGGAGTCGGCGAGCACGGAGACGAGCAGAGCCATGACCATGGCGGCGACGGGCTCGGCGATCAGGTCGGGGCCCTTGACGGAGGCGGTGATTTGGATTACCACGCCGGCGAGGAGGCCGATAATCGCGGATTGGCCGATGTTGGGCTTGACGATGAGAATCTCGAGGCAGAAAGCCGCGATGATGAACTCGGGCGAGAGGAAGCCTCCGGTGAGGCCGCTAAAGAACTTGGAGACGGTCATGTTGAGGACGAAACCGGCGGCGAGGAGGATGGCATAGAGAGTGAGTGCCTTGAGGTCGAGTTTGCCGCGGTCAGTGGTCTGGACGGTGCGGGGCTGGGCGGTGGTGTTCTGAGACATGTTGAAAATCCTTTCGGAAGGGGAGTGCAAGGGAAAAGCGGAGGCGCGTGATGCGAATGCGATCGGGCTCGAGATAGAAAAAGGCCCCCGGTCGAAACCGGAGGCCTTTCAATCACCTAGAGCGCAAAAACAGGCGTGAGGGACTCACTGTCGACCGATCGTATTCGCATCACGCCACCACCAGTTGTTGAGGGACTTCATCGCGTTCTTCATCTTGGTGGCTCCTTTCGTGATGCCATGGCGCAGTCGCACCTTGTTTCTGTTGCGTTGCACTATAGCACAGCAAAGTGTTTGCGGGGAATCTTTTTTGAAAGATTTCAGCGACGTTTCCCGCCGGTCGAAGGGGCGGGCTGAGCGGGGGGCGACCTTGGCCATCCCGCCCGCGCCTTAAGGTGTGGGGTTCTTAGGCCTTCTTGCGACGATAGATCACGAAGCCACAGACACCGATGATGATGGCGCCAACACCCATGGCGGCCATGTTGTTGCCCTTGGACTTCTCCTCGGTGATTGGATGAATATCATACCAATGTGGATTTACTTCTTTCGGCGGTGAATCAGGTTGATGGCGTAGCCCACGAGCAGGGCCAGAACGATGACGATAAAGCCAAGGATAGGGTTGTCGTTCACGGGGCTCTCCTATTTTCCGAGTGGTGAGAATTCGTCGACGATGAGGTCGAGGCATTGCGGAAGCGCGCGGGCGCCAAAGACACCGGAGTTGCTGGAGATGATCTCGCCATCGAACTGCATACCCAGCGACGGCGTGCAGGTAATCTTGGCTTCCTTGGTCTGGATAATCTTAAACTGCGGGCGGCCGAGCACCTTGCCGGCGGGGTCGAGCGCGGCGGTGATCACCGTGGGGAGCAGCTGCACCGTGCGCACGGGTTCAATAACGACGATGTCGACCATGCCGTCGTTCATGCGGCAGTTGGGGAACAGGTTGATGTCGTTTTGGATGACTGAGGTATTGCCCGCCATGCAGCAGATGCCGTCGAGCTCCTCGACCATGCCGTCGTGTTCAATGGTAAAGTGCGCCACCGTGGGGTTGGGCGTGGCGAGCGCGGAGAGGAAGTAGGCGATCTCGCCAATGTCGTTTTTGGTGGGAGCGGCCTTCATCATGATCTCGGCGTCGAAGCCCGAGCCGGCGATGATGATAAAGCCGTGGCGCTTCTCGTTACCGTTCTCGTCGATCCAAAAGAGCTCACCCATGTCCACCTTGACCGTGCGGCCGGCGCGGCAAGCCTTGGCAAGCGCCGCCGCCTCGGGGGCATTACCGATGTTGTTAAAGAACAGGCAGGCCGTGCCGGAGGGGAAGATGAGCGTAGGGACACCGCACCCGCGCATCTGGTCGAGCACGTTGGAGACGGTGCCGTCGCCGCCCGAAACGACTACGCGGTCGAACTCACGAACGTCCGCTACCGCGTCCTCGGGCTCCATGCCATCGCCGATAAAGCGCATTACGACCTCGTCGCCGCCCTGTGCAAGAGCGTGCGTGAATGCGTAGATTTCATCGGAGCTGGGACCCGATGCCGGGTTGTGGATGATAAGGCAGCGCATACTTACGTTCCCGTTCTGTGACTAACCGAGTATAGTTGTAGGGCAATGCCGATATCCTACCCGTGTTTTTCGGGCCTAACCTTATTCGATGGGTTGATATGTACATTTCCACACATCAGGCTCTACTCGACTTTTGTCAGCGCGCTCGTGAGTTCGACGCGATTGCCGTCGATACCGAGTTTTTGCGCGAGCGCACGTTTCATCCGCGCCTGTGTCTGGTTCAGATTGCCACCCCTGCCGAGAGCGTCGCGGTCGATCCTTTGGTGATCGACGACTTATCGCCGCTGGCCGAGCTTATGGCCGACGAGAGCGTGGTCAAGGTCTTCCACGCCTGCTCGCAGGATATGGAGGTCATGCTCCACACCGTGGGTGCGCTGCCGCGACCGATTTTTGACACGCAGGTTGCCGCCGCCTTTTTGGGCGAGCGCCAGCAGATTTCCTACGGCGCGCTCGTTCAGACGTTCTGCGGCGTATCGCTGCCCAAGACCGAGTCGCTGACCGATTGGTCGCGCCGCCCGCTGAGCGATAAGCAGATTGAGTACGCGATCGATGACGTCAAGTATCTGATCGTCGCCTATACCGAGATGATGAGCCGCCTGCGTGAGCTGGGCCGTGTGGATTGGGTGCTCGACGAGTTGCGCCCGCTGGCCGACGAGTCGCACTACCGCGCCGACCGCCATGAGGCATTCCGCAAGGTCAAGCGCATCAACTCGTGTAGCCGCCATCAGCTGGGCATTGCGCGCGAGCTTGCCGCCTGGCGCGAGGACCGCGCCGAGCGCCGCAACATCCCGCGCAAGTGGGTCATGTCCGACGATACGCTGCTGGCGCTCGTCAAGCGCAATCCTGTGCGCGTTGAGGAGTTCCGCAGCATCCGCGGCACCGATCAACTGGGGGAGCGCGATGTGGACGGCGCGCTCATGGCCATCAAACGCGGCGCGAGCTGCCCGCACGATCGCCTGCCGCTCATGGTGCGCGGACATCGCCAGATCTCTCCGGAGCTGGAGAGCGTGACGGATCTCATGTACGCGCTCATTCGCCTGGTTGCCGAGCGTTCGGGCGTGGCGACCTCGGTAATTGCCTCGCGCGATGACCTAGCCGACTATATTGAGCATCCCGAGCAGAGCCCTTTGCGCGAAGGTTGGCGCTTTGAGCTTGTGGGCTCGCGCCTGGACGATCTGCTCTCGGGCAACATGGGCTTGACGGTGAAGGACGGCAAAATCGAGCTCCTGTAGGTATATGGTTACGCGGTTTTACCAAACCGCGTAACAGCTCGACGCTGCAAACGGCCGAGAGCGGCAATCTGACGTTCAATCGTCGCTCGCGTACCAAAGTACGCGTCGCCTCTCTTTCACGTTACCTTGCTCGCTCTCGGCCGTTTTCACTGACATTGCCAAAACATCGATGTTGATTTGCTGGTCAGTCGAATGGGTAGAATGCCTCCAACGTGTAACTCGATTCGGAGGAATTCGCATGCCCTATTACTATGGTTATGGCTTTGGCATCGACCCGCTGTACCTGCTGGTCGTCCTTGTTTGTACGGTGCTCGGTCTTGCCGCGCAGAGCTATATCAACTCGACGTATAAAACCTGGTCCAAGGTTCGCTCGGACGGCGACACGGGCGCTGCGGTCGCGCGCCGCATGCTCGACGCCAGCGGTTGCAATGCCGTGGGTATCAAGGGCGTCGCCGGTGAGCTCACCGACCATTACAACCCGCAGGATAACAACCTGTATCTCTCGGATGCCAACCGTTCGGGCGGATCGGTCGCAAGCGTTGCCGTCGCCTGCCACGAGGCGGGCCACGCCGCCCAGCGCCAAAGCGGCTATGCCATGATGAAGGTGCGCACTGCCCTGGTCCCGGTCGTCAACTTTACCCAGAACACCTGGACCATCGTGCTACTCATGGGCCTGTTTATGAACATCGCGGGACTCACGACCCTCGCGCTGATCTTCTTCTCGTTTAGTGTGTTGTTCCAGCTGGTTACGCTGCCGGTCGAGATTGATGCCAGCCGCCGCGCCGTGGCGTACATCGAGCGGTCGGGCATGAGTTCCAAGCAGGTCAACGGTGCCAAGAAGGTCCTGACGGCAGCCGCGCTTACCTATGTTGCCGCAGCGCTCACCTCGATCATTCAGCTGCTCTACCTGATGGCTCGCTACAACAGAAACTCCAACCGATAACAAATTGGCTTGACAGGCGCCGCGGGGATTTGTGTCCCCGCGGCGCTGTACTATGTGTTGGACTTGAATTTGCGCAGGGCTGGAGCCTTTGTGCACGATAACGAAAGGAGGCTGCGTGGCAGGCTGGAATCTAACCGGCAATGCTGTTTCCGCCGAGTTTGACGGCTCGGACGATCGGGAGCGCAAGGAACTCAGCGTGAGCCAGGCGGTGGAGATCGCCGCCGGTGCACTCGATGCTATTCCGCAGCTGAGTGTCTTGGGCGAGGTCACGGGCTTCCGTGGCCCCAATGCCCGAAGCGGCCACTGCTACTTCCAGATTAAGGACGATTCGGCCGCCGTTGACTGCATCATTTGGAAGGGTGCCTATCTCAAGCGCACGTTCGATCTGCGCGACGGCATGCAGGTGAGCTTTAAGGGTAGCTTCAATCTCTATAAGCCCACGGGCCGCATGAGTTTTGTCGCCCGCTCGTTTTCGCTGGCGGGGGAGGGTCTGCTGCGTCAACAAGTGGCGCAACTGGCCGAAAAGCTGAGCCGCGAGGGCCTGATGGACGAAGCGCGCAAGCGCCGCATCCCGGTGTTCTGCTCGCGTGTGGCGGTCGTCACCTCGCTTTCGGGTGCCGTAATCGATGACGTCAAGCGCACATTGCGTCGTCGCAACCCACTCGTCGAGCTCGTTTGCGTGGGTGCCAAGGTTCAAGGCGAGGGTGCGCCGGCAGAACTTATTGAAGGCTTGCGTCGCGCCGCTTCCATAACGCCGGCGCCTGACTGTATTTTGCTGGTGCGCGGCGGCGGCTCCTTCGAGGACCTCATGACCTTTAACGACGAGGAGCTTGCCCGCGCGGTGGCGGCTTGTCCTGTGCCCGTGGTGACCGGCATTGGCCATGAGCCCGATACCTCGATTTGCGACATGGTGAGCGATCGCCGCGCCTCCACGCCCACGGCGGCGGCAGAATCGGTGGCGCCGGCTATGACGGAGTTGGCCGACGTGCTCGAGACGCGCCATCAGCGTCTGGGCGCCGCGATGGCTTCGATGATCGGGTCGGATCAGGTTGATCTGGAAATGCTCGATCAGCGTGGTCGCCGCGCTTGGGACACCTATACGGCCCGTCTGGGCGATGCGCTCGATGCCGCCGCACGCCGTCCGTGCCTCAACGACCCCACATTTATGGTCGAGCGTCGCGAGTCCGAGCTTGCCCTGACGGCCGATCGCCTGTCCGGCGCCATAACGCGTTCGGTTGGGGCCTTCCGCTCCGACTTTGAGCGCCTGCCTGAGCGTCTGGTTGCAAGCACCTCGGGGCTCGATGGCAAGCGCCATGCGCTCACGCTTGCGAGCTCCCGTCTGGAGCATCAGGGGCGCACGATGCTCAGCAAGCCCGCGTCCGACCTGGGCCGAGCTGCTGCGTCGCTCGATGCCTTGTCGCCGCTCAAGGTGCTTGCCCGCGGTTACTCCATCGCGTACAGCGATGACGGTGTGGCTACGAGCGCCAAGACCTTTAAGCCCGGCGACGCCATCCGCGTGCGCATGGCGGACGGCAACGTGGCAGCAACGGTCGATACGGTCGAGTAGGCCGCGTTTCATAGTGATAGACCTTTAGGAAAGGAAATAGATATGGCAGAGAAGACCCCGGTCGAGCAGCTTACGTACAAGCAGGCCTCGCAGGAGCTGGAACTCATCATCCGCAGCCTGGAGTCGGGCGACATGGAGCTCGAGGAGTCGCTCGAGAGCTATACCCGCGGCGTCGAGCTCCTCAAGAGCCTACGCACCCGCCTGTCCGATGCCGAGCAGAAGGTCTCGGTGCTCCTTAAGGACGTCGACGGCAACGACGTGCTCGCCGACGGCGAAGCCGCCAACACCGACGACAACCTCTCGTTCTAACCACCTCGCAGCCTACTTTGGGGTAGTCTTTTTGGGACGGGGCTTTTTTGACTACCCTTGCGCGACGGCTCGCCAGGTGCCTGCGCTTGCGAAAAAGTAGTCAAAAAAGCCCCGTCCCAAAAAGACTACCTTGGTCTGTGAGAAAGGAACCAACCATGTGTGATTGCATCTTCTGCAAAATTGCCAACCACGAGATCCCCTCGACCGTTGTCTATGAGGACGATCAGGTCATCGCGTTCGACGACCTCAACCCCCAGGCGCCGGTCCACACGCTCGTAATCCCCAAGAAGCACTACAGCGACATCGCCGACAACGTGCCTGCCGAGACTATGGGCGCCATGGCTCACGCCATCCAGGAGGTCGCCAAGGCCAAGGGTCTGGAGGACGGCTTCCGCGTCATCTCCAACAAGGGCGTCAACGCCGGCCAGACCGTCATGCACTTCCACATGCACGTCCTCGGCGGCAAAAACCTGGGCGAGAACCTCATCTGAGGGCGCTTCTTCCGTGGGATGAGGCGAAAGCTTAGGCACCGATAACTTATATATCAACGCAATAAACCCGAGCGCGAGGGCGTTTGGGTTTATTATTGAAGCGTATGTAACCTGGCGGCGCCACACCGCCTGTTAGTAGGGAGACACATGAACGTTCTGGTCGTCAACGCAGGATCTTCGACCCTTAAGTATCAGGTCATCGATACCAAGTCTCACAAGGTGTCCGCGAAGGGCTCCTGCGAGCGCGTTTGCTTTACCGGCGGTACCTTCACCCACGCTGCCAACGGTTCCAAGAAGGTGACCGAGAACATCGAGTTCCCCGACCACAAGGTCGCCATCGAGGTCGTCCTGAAGGACCTCGAGGCCAACGGCGTCAAGATTGAGGGCATCGGCCACCGTATCGTTCAGGGCGGCTGGTACTTCGGCGATTCCTCCCTCGTCGACGAGGACGTTCTCGCCAAGATCCGCGAGGTCGCTCCGCTCGCCCCGCTGCACAACAACCCCGAGGCCAACGTTATCGAGTACTGCCTCGAGCAGTATCCCGACCTGCCCAACGTCACGGTCTATGACACCGCTTTCCACTTCAACATGCCCGAGGTCGCCAAGACCTACGCCCTGCCCAAGGACGTCTGCGACAAGCTGCACATCCGTAAGTATGGCGCCCACGGCACCAGCTACCGCTATATCTCCAAGAAGGTTGCCGAGATGACCAACGGCGAGGCTCGCAAGGTCGTCGTGTGCCATATCGGCTCCGGCGCTTCCCTGTGCGCCATCGAGGACGGCAAGTGCATGGACACCACCATGGGCTTGACGCCGCTCGACGGTGTCATGATGGGCACCCGCTGCGGCTCCATCGACCCTGCTACCGTGTGCTACCTGCAGCGCGAGGGCGGCTACACCTTCGACGAGGTCGACGAGATGATGAACAAGAAGTCCGGCCTTTTGGCTGTGACCGGCGGCAAGACCAACGACTGCCGCAACGTTGAGGAGCTCGCCGCTGCCGGCGACCCCGAGGCCCAGCTCGCCTTCGACATGTTTGTCTACAAGATTGCCGCCAAGGCCGCCGAGATGGCCACTTCCATGTGCGGCATGGACACTCTGGTCTTTACCGCCGGCATCGGCGAGCACGCTCCGGCCGTCCGCGCCGGCGTTGCCGACCGTCTGGCCTTTATGGGCGTTAAGATGGATCATGCCCGCAACGCCCTGCGTGGTGACGGCGCTTGGTGCCTGTCCGCCAAGGATTCCAAGGTCAAGATCTTCGTCATCCCCACGGATGAGGAGTTCATGATCGCTTCCGACGTTGAGCGCATCGTCAACGGCAAGTAATTGCAAGAGGGGAGGGCTGGACGACCGAGCGCCGTTCGGCCCTTCTTTTGCGCTCGTTGGGCGATATGCTGATAGCTATTTATCAAGATATGATAACTTCTTATTAACATGCGGCCGCCTTAAGGGGTCTGCGTCGACCGTATTGCACTGCAAAGGAGTCTCATGAACGTACTTGTTGTCAACGCCGGCAGCTCAAGCCTTAAATATCAGCTTTTGGATACCGATACCCGCAAGGTTTTCGCCAAGGGCAACTGCGAGCGTATCGGATCGGACATGGGCATCTTTGGCCACTCCGAGAACGGTGGCGCCAAGCAGACCGAGGAGGTTCCTTTCCCCGATCACCGTTCGGCTATCGCACGTGTGCTCGAGGAGCTTGAGAAGACCGACTTTACGATTGATGGCATTGGGCATCGTATCGTTCAGGGCGGCTGGCACTTCGATGATTCCGCAGTTGTCGACGACGAGGTTATGGCCAAGATTCTTGAGGTGGCACCGCTTGCTCCGCTGCACAACTACGGCGAGGCCGCGGCAATCGAATATTGCCGCGAGAAGTATCCGGAGCTGCCCAACGTGGCCGTCTTCGACACCTCGTTCCACATGACTATGCCCGAGGTCGCCTACACCTACGCGCTGCCCAAGGACGTGTGCGACAAGTACCACGTGCGCAAGTACGGCGCACACGGTACGAGCCACCGCTACGAGTGGATGATGGCCAAGGAGATCCTGGGCTCGCGCTGCCACCGTCTGCTTTCGTGCCATCTGGGCAACGGTGCTTCGCTCGCCGCCATCGAGGACGGCGTGTGCCGCGACACCACGATGGGCCTCACGCCGCTCGATGGCCTGATGATGGGCACCCGTTGTGGTTCCATTGACCCGGCTACCGTGTGCTACCTGCAGCGTGAGGGCGGCTACAGCTATCAAGAAGTCGATGACATGATGAACAAGCAGTCTGGTCTGCTTGCCATCTCGGGTATCTCCAACGACGCCCGCGACATCCGCACGCGCGCCTCCGAGGGCGATGAGCGCTGCCTGCTCGCCTTCGATATGTTCGCCTACAAGGCCATGCAGCAGGCCGGTTCCATGATCGCATCCATGGCGGGCGTGGATACCATCACCTTTACCGCCGGCATCGGCGAGAACGACTGGTCGATCCGCAAGGCCTTCTGCGACTGCTTTGAGTGGCTGGGCGTGCGCATCGACAACAACAAGAACCGCGAGGCCGTGGGCAACGGCCCGCAGGTCATCAGCGCCGCCGGTTCCGCCGTCACCGTCATGGTCATCCCCACCGACGAGGAATACATGATCGCCCACGACGTCGAGCGTCTGACCGCGAACAACTAGCGCGCCGATTGCATGTAAATGAAAGGCCTCCGAAGCAACAGCTCCGGAGGCCTTTTTTACTAGCAGAAGGACAGCGGAAACTCCATCCCGTTTCGAGCACAAATTCTGGGACACGCTTTCCGGTTGAGGCACGTTGCGGAAAATACGACCTACAACAAAGCAAAATTCCGTCCCACAGTTTCCCAAACAGCCCCCAAGTGGAAGCTGCATCCCACAATCCGCCTCCAAACCGGGACACGCTTTCCGGTGGGCCAGACATCGAACCGCAGCCAACATTTCGCATCCAAAGTGATTGCCGCCATCAACGTCTGCACTTTCAGCAACGGCACCCATCCATTCAGATTCTCAGCCCCAGCTCGTAGCCAAGCCGCCGTCCACTCCAGATGCCCTGATTGCTGCGTTGCGGTAGAAGGCCGTACGGGCTAACCCCTGAAAACAATCCGCAGACCAGATACGCCCCCGTTCGTAGCTCCGGAGGAGCAGAACGGGGGCGTTTCATTGGTCGAGGACGTTTTCAGGGGTTAGCCCGTACGGCCTTCGGGCGAGTGCGTCCGCTACTCAGCCATCTGAGCCTGGACGGCGGTGATGGCTACGACACCCACGATGTCGTCGGCAGAGCAGCCGCGCGAAAGGTCGTTAACCGGCTTGGCGATGCCCTGCAGGATGGGGCCGTAGGCGTCGGCGCCGGCGAAGCGCTGGACCAGCTTGTAGCCGATGTTGCCGGCCTCGAGGTCGGGAAACACGAGCACGTTGGCCTTGCCGGCAACGGAGGAGCCGGGAGCCTTGAGCTGGGCGACGTTGGGGACGATGGCGGCGTCGAGCTGCAGGTCGCCATCGATGGCGAGCTCGGGAGCCTTCTCCTTGCAGAACTTCACGGCCTCCTGAACCTTCTTGGCGACCTCGCCGCCGGCGGAACCCATGGTGGAGTAGGAGAGCATGGCCACGTGCGGCTCAACGTTGCCCATGAAGGTGGACCAAGAGTGAGCGGAGGCGATGGCGATCTCGGAGAGCTCATCGGAGGACGGGTTGATGTTGAGGCCGCAGTCGGCGAAGATCAGCGTGCCGTCGGTGCCGAACTGCGGGGTGTCGGTGCACATCACAAAGAAGGCCGAGACCAGCTTGGTGCCCGGGGCGGTCTTGAGGATCTGCAGCGCGGGGCGCAGAGTGTCGGCGGTGGAGTGGCAGGCGCCGGAGACCAGGCCATCGGCATCGCCCATCTTGACCATCATGGTGCCAAAGTAGGTGGCGTCCATCACCTGGGCGCGAGCCTGCTCGATGGTGACGCCCTTCTTGGCGCGGAGCTCGGCAAACTTCTGCGCGTACTCCTCGTGCTTCTCGGCATTGCGCGGGTCGATGACGGTAGCGCCGGGAACGTTAATCTCGTCGGGGTTGCCCAAGATGACGATCTTTGCCAAGCCCTCCTCGATGATCTTGGTAGCTGCGATGATGGTGCGCGGATCTTCGCCCTCGGGCAGGACGATCGTCTTAAGGTCGGCCTTGGCGGCAGACTTCATACGGTTTAGGAAATCGCTCATGTTACTCCTTACAAGCGTTTCGCTAAGCTCCAGGCACCCGGCTGTCCACGAATAAACCCGCTGCTAGCGGGTTTACCTTTTAAATATGTACGCCGGGGTGCTTGAGCTTTCCTTGTGTGGCAAGCTCATTATAGGACGCATTAGCGCTATAATCGCTCTGATAAATATGTCTCGAAGAATGTTCGAGAAAAGCCCAGCTAACGAGCCCGTGGCTTTTGACAAGGAGTATCGATGCAGATTACCTCAGGCCTGCCTGAAGGCTTTAACGCCGGCGCATACGACATGATTGTCGTCGGTGCCGGGTATGCCGGTGCCGTTTGTGCCCGCCGTCTTGCCGAGACCATCGGCTATCGCGTTGCCGTTTTGGAGCGCCGTGGCCACATTGCGGGCAATGCTTACGACTGCTTTGATGAGGCCGGGATCCTGGTCCACGAGTATGGTCCGCACATTTACCATACCTTTAACGAGCGCGTCCACAATTTTCTGTCGCGCTTTACCAAGTGGACGGACTACCAGCACAAGGTGCTCGCCAACATCAACGGCACCCTTATGCCCGTGCCCTTTAACCACGCGAGCCTCAAGCTCGCCTTTGGCGATGAGCGCGGCGAGGAGCTGTATCAGAAGCTCGTGGAGACCTTTGGCAAGGACGTCAAGGTGCCCATCATGGAGCTGCGCAAGAAGAACGACCCGGATCTTGCCGAGGTCGCCGATTACGTCTACGAGAACGTCTTTTTGCATTACACCATGAAGCAGTGGGGCCAGACGCCCGACCAGATCGATCCCTCGATCACCGGCCGCGTTCCCGTCTTTGTGGGCGACGATGACCGCTATTTCCCGCAGGCTCCCTTCCAGGGCATGCCGCAGGACGGCTATACCGCGTTGTTCGAGCATATGCTCGACCACGATCTGATTGATGTGTTCTGCGACGTGGACGCCCGCGACCTCTTTGAGATTGACGAGACCACCGTCAAGATCGACGGCAAGGTCTATGGCGGCGAGATCGTCTACACCGGTCCGCTCGACGAGCTGTTCAACCTCGACTTGGGCGCTCTGCCGTACCGTACGCTCGACATGAAGTTCGAGACGCTCGATATGGATCAGTTCCAGCCCGTGGGCACCGTCAACTACACCACGAGCGAGGATTACACGCGTATCACCGAGTTCAAGAACATGACTGGTCAGGTCCTGCCCGGCAAGACCACCATCATGAAGGAGTATTCCAAGTCCTATACGCCCGGCTCGGGCGAGACGCCCTATTACGCCATTCTGGAGCCCAAGAACCGCGAGCTCTATGAGCGCTATCTTGAGCGCGTCCAGAACCTGACGAACTTCCACCCG
Organism: Collinsella sp. HCP3S3_D1; assembly: GCF_052064015.1. Lineage (NCBI taxonomy): Bacteria > Bacillati > Actinomycetota > Coriobacteriia > Coriobacteriales > Coriobacteriaceae > Collinsella > Collinsella sp. HCP3S3_D1. The sequence continues at coordinate 15,807 of NZ_JBQHWK010000001.1, read as the reverse complement.
GTGGGTCGCCTGGCTGAGTATCGTTACTACGATATGGATGCCGTGACCAACTCTGCCCTCGATCTTTCGGATGAGATTATCGCCTGCCATGCATAAAGTCATATCATTCGGTATTCCCTCGTATAACGCCGCCAAGGACATGGACCATTGCATCACCTCCATTCTGGAGGGGAGCGATTACGCCACCGATATCGAGATCATCATCGTCGATGACGGTTCCAAGGACGAGACGGCAGCTAAGGCCGATGAGTGGGAGGCGCGTTATCCCGGTATCATCCGCGCGGTGCATCAGGAGAACGGCGGTCACGGCATGGCTGTCCTCTCGGGCCTGCGCGAGGCGCAGGGCACCTACTACAAGGTCGTCGACTCGGATGACTGGCTCGACGGTGCGGCGCTTTCGACCATGCTTTCGATTCTGCGTGGCTTTGAGGAGCGCGACCAGCGCGTCGATCTGTTTATCTCGAACTATGTGTACGAGAAGGTTTACGAGGGTACGCATACCGCTATTGGTTACAAGTTTGCCCTGCCGCGCAAAAAGATCTTTACCTGGGACCAGATTGGCCATTTCCGTCTGGACCAGAATTTGCTCATGCACAGCCTGTGTTATCGCACGGATGTTCTGCGCGCGTCCAATCTGCCTATGCCGCCGCACACGTTCTATGTCGACAATATCTACGCCTATGTGCCGCTGCCGCGCTGCAAGACCATGTACTACGCCGATATCGACCTCTATCGTTACTTTATCGGTCGCGAGGGCCAGAGCGTCAACGAGGCCACGATGGTCAAACGTCTGGACCAGCAGTTTCGCGTGACGCGCATTATGATGGAGTCGTTCCATCTGTACAGCGATGTCGAGTCGTCGCGTCTGCGCGCGTACATGATGGGCTATTTCACCATGATGATGGCAATTTGTTCGGTGCTTACCAAGCTTTCCGATGAGGATTGCGCCGACGAGCGCCTGACGACATTGTGGAGTGATTTGAAGGCCTACGATGAGCGTATGTATCGTCGTGCACGCTACGGTGTGGTCGGCTTCTTTACCAACCTGCACGGGCGGGCTGGAGACAAAACCACACTCGGCCTATACCGCCTTGCTTCAAAGATCTTCAAATTCAACTAGCTGTTGAGTAATCGCTGCTGATAGGTTGACTGGGCCCCTTGGCCTTTGCTATAAGAATCGATTGTCAGGCTGCCTGAATTTGAAGATCTTGGACGCGCGGTACATAGGGGCCTGGGCTGAAAGAGATCTTGTTGAGTAGGTTGCCCGGTTGGTCTTGGTTATGTTTGTCGCGAGTTCCGCACGAGCCGAAGAGCACTTAATGTGCTCTTCGTGCGAGCCAGGACTGTAGAGCAGCAAACATAACCAAGACCAACCGGGCAACCGGACGAGCTAGTTTACTTCGCAACGCCGGGGATGCCGTGGGATGTTTTGGCGGTTTTGGCTCCGTTTACGATGGCGGTTTCCAGGGCCCTTACGGCGAGCATGCCCAGCAGGTCTAGGGGAACGGCGGCGCTTGCCTGGCTGCCCAGCTTGCCGCTGGCAAGGGTGTAGATGGTGTCACCGTCGTTGGTGGTGTGTGTGGGGCGGATGGCGTGTGCATAGGCGTCTGCGGCCATCTGGGAGACCTTGGTGGCCTGGGCCTTAGTGAGCTCCACGTTGGTGACGATGCAGCTGATGGTGGTGTTGGTGCGGTCGAGTGGCATTTTCATAGAGCCGGCGGCGGCAAGGGCGGCGAGCTCCATGTCGACGATCTGGTCGCTATCGGCTGCGGCGCGCATGCCGGCCACCCACTCGCCGGTGGTCGGGTCGACCACGTTGCCACAGGCGTTGACCGAGACCACGGCGCCCACCTTGACGGTGCCGAGTGTCACGGCAGCAGCTCCAAGGCCAGCCTTCATGCAGGTGGCGGGCCCCATGAGCTTGCCTACGGTGGCGCCGGTGCCGGCACCTACATTGCCCTGCTCGAGTGTGGTGGGGGTATGGTCGAGCGCCTCGCGCACGGCGGCGATACCGGCCTCAATGTCGGGACGCACGGTGGGATCGCCAAAGGCGAGGTCGAAGATGCAGCTGGAACACACGATGGGCACCTGCGTGGGGCCGACGGGCAGGCCGATGCCGCGGCTCTCGAGTTCGCGGGCCACGCCGCTTGCCGCTTCGAGACCAAAGGCCGAGCCGCCCGAAAGGCAGACGGCGTGGACCTTATCGACGGTGTTCTCGGGACGCAGCAGATCGGTCTCGCGCGAAGCGGGAGCGCCACCACGTACGTCAATGCCGCCGGTGGCACCCTCGGGCGCCACGATTACGGTGCAGCCGGTGCCGGCCTCTTTGTCTGTATAGTTGCCAAAGCAAAAGCCATCGACATCGCAAACGTCAATGGCTTCGAGCAGGGTGTCCATGTTTTCTCCTATCGGTTTTCCGCCGGGCCTTATGCTCGGTCGGGATCCGTACGGTACGGCAAAATTGTAGGCGCCGGGGGATACCCAGCGCCAGATGCAATTACGAGAGTTTTTGAATCGCGCGTGCGACGCGAGCGATGGGTAAGCCCACCACGTTGTAGAAGTCGCCCGAAATGTCATGCACGAGCATGCGGCCGCCTGTGCCCTGGATACCGTAGGCTCCGGCCTTGTCCATGGGTTCGCCGGAGGCAACATAGTGCCCGATCTGCTCCTCGGTAAGCTCATAGAACGTCACGTCGGTCACATCGACAAACGACAGACTTTCGGCGGCATGCGGAGCTGCAGTGTCGCCGGCTTTAACGATGCAGACGCCGGTTGCCACCTGGTGCGTGCGGCCCGAAAGCTCGCGGAGCATGGTGCGTGCCTCGTTCTCGTCTGCCGGCTTGCCCAAAATTTGCCCGTCAAAGGTGACAATGGTATCGGCTGCGACAGTCAGTTCGTTGGGTTCGGCGTGCTCGGAGGCAACGGCAGCGGCTTTGGCGCGTGCCAAGCGTTCGACAAGCGTAAGCGGAGCTTCGCCATCAAAAGGTGTTTCGTCGATATCTGCGGGAATTACGCGAACGTCATAGCCCGCCTCGCGCATCAGCTCTATGCGGCGCGGCGATTGCGAAGCCAAAATCATAGCTGGATGCCCTCGGCAACCTTCTCGACGGCCTTGTCGCCGGCGAGTGTGCGCAGCAGCTCCAAGGCAAAGGGAAGTGACTGTGCCATGCCGCTGGCAGTGATGATGTTGCCGTCTTGCGTGACCTTCTCGCCGGTATAAGCACCCTCGGGGAAGCTCTTCTCAAAGCCGGGGAAGCACGTGGCTCGGCGTCCCTCGAGCAGACCAAGCTCGCCCAGGATAAACGGGGCGGCGCAGATGGCGGCAACATGCTTGGTTGCGGCGAACTCGCAGACTACATCGCAGACACGCTGGTCGGCGCGCAAGTTGGTGGCTCCGGGCAGGCCGCCAGGCAGCACGATGCAGTCGTACTCCTCAAAGTTGATCTCATCAAAGAGCGCATCGCAGGTCACGGGAATCTGCAGCGAGCTCACGACCTCGCGTGTGGGCATGATCGAGACGAGCGTGGCGCGCACGCCGCCGCGACGCATGACGTCGACCATGGTCAGGCATTCAATAGTTTCAAAACCATCGGCGGCGAGAACGGCAACGCTGGGCATGAGAGTTCCTTTCGTAAGGCGGATACAATTAGCCGTCTTATACCCCGAAGACCTATGCTTGCCACGCTCGATTTCCCAATGTTTAAAAGGGGACGGGGATTAAATAATCATTCGGAACAAATTTATTTTTATCCCCGTCCCAGAAAAATCATCGGGTGTGGTCTTGGGCAAACAGTCTAGTTGCGCTTGAGATGGGCGACGGTTTCGCAGTGGAAGGTTTGCGGGAACAGGTCGACCGGCGTGATCTTGACGGGGGAGAAGGTGCCTTCCTCGACAAAGCGCTTAAGATCGCGTGCCAAAGTCGCCGGATCACAGCTCACGTAGGCCACGTCGCGGGCGCTCGTGCTGGCGATGAGGTCGATTGCCTCGGGTGCCAGACCTGCACGCGGCGGGTCGACCACCAGGACATCGGCATCCTGGTCGGGGAACTCGCGCACGGCATCGCCGCCGATGACATCGACGTTATCGAGCTTGTTAATCTCGAGGTTGCGGCGCAGGTCGCGCACGGCCGGGCCGTAGGCCTCGACGGCGGCAACAAAATCACAGCGGCGGGCGAGCGGCAGGGTAAAGGTGCCGGCGCCGCAGTACAGGTCCATGGCAAGCTCGTCTTCTTGCGGGTCGAGCGCCTCCATGACAAGCTCGATCAAAATCTCGGCGCCCTTGGTGTTGACCTGGAAAAACGATGGGGCAGAAAGGCGCATCTGGCCGTCGGCGATGTTCTCGGTCCAGGAGCCCTCGCCGGCGAGCATCTCCACCTTGGAGACGCGGCGGGCTTTCTTCTCTCCCTTGCTCATGACGCGCACTACGCTCGTGGGGCGAGCGGCGTCTGCCAACACGCGCGAGACCTGCGAGCGCGGGAAGGAGCCCGTGGGCGTCCAAAGTGCGACCTCGAGTGCCTTGGTGCGACGCGAAGCGCGAATGCCCACGCGCTCCAGACCCAGATCGTGACTGCCGCTCAGATAGTTGAGCGCGCCGACGACCGATTTGAGCGCCTTGGGAAAACGCTTATCGAACAGCGGGCACGAATCTACGGTGACGATCTTGCTGGGATCGACGCCGTGCATGCCAAGGCGAACGCGGCCGTTAACGAGGGTGGGCTCCAGCTCAATCTTGTTGCGGTAGCCCCAGTCGTCCTTGGTGTGGCGGATGGGCTGGACAAGATCGTTGACCTGCTCGGGGGCGAACTTGCCAATGCGCTCGAGCGTGGAGCGCAGGTTTTGCTCTTTGGCGGCAAGCTGCGCGGTGCGCGAGAGATTGCCCCACGAACAACCGCCGCAGACGCCCACGAAGGGGCAGGGGGGCTGAATGCGATCGGGGCCCGGCTCCAGAATCTCGGTCGTGCGGGCGCGCATAAACGACTTGCCGTCCTGCACGATCTCGGCCTCGACGGTGTCGCCTGCCACGGCGCCCTGCACAAAGACGGCCTTGCCGTTGTCGGCGTGCGCCAGTCCGTCGGCGCCGTAGGTCATCGATTCTATGGTGAGCTTCATGTTCCTGCCTGTCATTCGCGGTATTGTTCGCAACCATGGTAGCAGTGAAAAGCGCCCCGTATTTGGGGTATTCCTCAAATACGGGGCGCTTCTACAAACGTCTATTTCGTCTTGCCGGTAATGAGCGTCTTAAGGCCTAGGCCGATCAGGCCCAGTCCCATGCGCACGCGACCGGGGCGATGGCGCTCGATGGTCTTGGTCTTGCCAGCGGGCTTCTCGCGGCGGGCGCCCTTCTCGGACGCGGGGTTGGCCGTCTGCGGTTGGGGCCGAGGAGCAGGCTCGGACTCAGGCTCTATGACGGTTGCCTGAACCTTTTGGACCTCGGGTGCGGCCGGCTGCGGTTCGAGCTCAGGCTTGGATGCGAGCGTAGGTTCTGCCTTGGCGACGGCCTCGGCGTTGCGATAGGCACGCTCCAGCAGAGCTTCCTGCGAGTTGAAGGGCTTCTCGCCTTCTTTGCGCTCCACGGGAATCCAGGTGCCGTCACTCGTCAGACTGCGTGCCTTCACGTTGTCGCGCAGCTGCATGCTCATGTACTCGTGCACCTGGGCGCGGCAGGTGGGGTCGAGCACGGGGAAGGCGATCTCCACGCGGTGCTCGGTGTTGCGCGTCATCATGTCTGCCGAGCTCAGGTAGATCATATCCGAGTCCACGCCAAAGGCATAGACGCGCGCATGCTCCAAAAAGCGTCCGACGATGGAGCGCACGTGCACGTTCTCGGTCTTGCCCGGAACACCGGGCTTGAGGCACGAGATACCGCGGATGATCATGTCCACGCGCACACCGGCACACGATGCCTCGGCGATCTTGTCGATGACCTCGCGGTCGGTAAGCGAGTTGAGCTTAAAGAACACGCGGGCGGGCTCGCCGACAAGGGCACGCTGAATCTCGCGGTCCAGGCCGCGCATGATGAGCGGCTTGAGGCCCACGGGCGCCACGCCCAGGAAGCGGTAGTCGCCGCGCAGGTTGCCCAGCGACAGGTTGCGGAAGAACAGGTTAGCGTCCTCGCCGATGCCGGGATGCGCGGTCATGAGCATAAAGTCGCTGTAGAGCTTGGCCGTCTTCTCGTTAAAGTTGCCGGTACCCAAAAGCGTCAGACGGGTAAGCGCCATGCCCTCGCGATAGGTGAGCTGGCAGATCTTGGAATGGCATTTAAAGCCCTCGGAGCCGTAGATAACGGTGCAGCCGGCCTCTTCCAGCCGCTCGGCCCATTCGATGTTGTTTTGCTCGTCAAAGCGGGCGCGGAGCTCCATGAGCACTGTAACCTCTTTGCCGTTTTCGGCAGCATCGATGAGCGACTCGCACAGGCGGCTTTGTTTGGCCACGCGGTAGAGCGTGATGCGAAGCGAGATGCACTCGGGGTCGTAGGCTGCTTCGTGCACCAGGTCCAAGAACGGATTCATGGTCTCGTAAGGGTAAAAGAGCAGCTTGTCGTGCTGCAGCACCTGATCGCGGATGGAGCGGGTCATATCGATGGTGGGGTTGGGCTGCGGCCTAAACGGCGTAAAGAGCAACTCGTTGCGTAGATGCTCGGGTATTTTGCCCTCGATGCCAAAGACATAGCCCAGGTTGAGCGGGATATCGCAGGTAAAAACCGAGCGGCGCGAAAGCTCGAGCGCTTTGCGGATGGTCTTGAGCGTTGGCTTTTCGAGCGAGCCCGATACGGCGAGCACCACCGGCTGCAGGCGCAGGCGCTTCTTGAGGATGCGCTTCATGTGCTGGCGGTAATCCTCTTCCTCCTCGACGCCCTCGCCGTCCGGATCGATGTCGGCGTTGCGGGTGACGCGGATGAGCGCGCGGTCGAGCGGCTTATAGGAGCCGAAGCAGCTGTCCAGGCAGGCGAGGATGACGTCCTCGAGCAGAATGTAGGAGTAGGTGCCGGTGGGCGAGGGGATTTCGACCACGCGGTTCATCGAGGCGGGAATCTCGATAAGGCCCAGCAGGCTCTCCTCGTCGGTGATGCCGTCCAGGCCACAAGCCAGATAGAGCGCGCCGTTGCGCAGGTTGGGGAAGGGATGGCGCGGATCGATGACCAGCGGCGAGATGACCGGTGATATGTAGGCCTGGAAGTAGCGGGTTACAAAGGTATGTTCCTCGGGCGTAAGCGAATCGATGCGGGCGCGGTGAACGCCCAAAGCGTCGAGCTTGTCCTCGATGCTCTTAAAGATCGACTCCCAGCGGGTAAGGAGCCCGGGCAGCTCTGCCATGACAGCATCGACCTGTTCGGAGGCGGTCATATTGCTCTTGTTGTCGACGGGCTGTTTTTTGAGCTCTGCCAGATCGGACAAGCCGCCCACGCGCACCATGAGAAACTCGTCGAGGTTTGACTCGAAGATCGAGACGAACTTAAGGCGCTCGAACAGTGGCACAGACTCATCGAAGGCTTCGTCGAGTACGCGGTTATCAAAGCGCAGCCAGCTAAGCTCTCGATTTTGCGTATGCGAGAAATCGCGCGGTTTCTTGCGCAGCTTGGCGGTGTTCTGCTTCTTTTCGATTTTGCTCGGCATATGCATCTGTCCGTTCAGTCCCTACAGGGGACGGTAGCCTAACACTATTTCTTATTGTCTCAATTTAGTCGACCTATGGCGCGGACGTATCGCGCGAACGGTATCTTTACCTACATATTACGCTGACGATCCGAAGCACTAACGTCCGGTGCTTTGAGCAAGCGATCTATATCCTCACTCAACTGGTGAGAATGTATGAATAAGAATGATAGCAAGCTGAATATAATCGAATTTAGGTCGAATCGAGGACAAGCGTTATATATATGCAGAAAACCGTTTTCGCTATGCAATTTAGAATCATGGATAACTTTGAGTGTTCAATCTTGATTTCCTAGAAAAATAACGTTTACCTAGGAAAATATGCTTTATGAAACTGAAGTGCATCATGGGAAATCGTATGCGATATACCGTTCATCGTACTTTGTTGACCGTTCGGGGGCGAGGTGGAATTGCGGTTGATATTTGGATATAACTAGAGCTGTCAGCAAGCAGCGCTCCATACGGAGGGGCGCTGATACATTTGGCCAGTAAGGCCCGAAAGAAAGGTAGGAGGCCATGACGAAAGGTCTGCACGTGCCTTCCGAGATCGGCAAGCTCAGGAAGGTCTGCCTGCACCGTCCCGGCGACGAGCTCCTCAACCTGCCGCCCGACGAGCTCGAGCGGCTCCTGTTCGACGACGTCCCGTTCCTGGAGGTCGCGCAGCAGGAGCACGACACCTTCGCCCAGATCCTGAGGGACCAGGGCGTCGAGGTGCTCTACCTCGAGAACCTCGTCGCCGAGGTGTTCGACCAGGTCCCCGGCGCCCGCGCCGAGTTCACCGACCAGTACATCGCCGAGGCCGGCATCCGCGGGAAGCACATGCCGCAGATCGTCCGCGAGAAGCTGGACTCCATCGAGGACAACCTCGAGTTCGTCAAGAAGACCATGGCCGGCATGACCAAGGCCGAGATCGAGATGCCCCTCACGGCCTCCACGACCCTCGACTCCCTGGTCAACTCCGAGTCCGAGTCCGACCTGATCATCGACCCGATGCCCAACCTCTACTTCACCCGCGACCCGTTCGCGGTCGTCGGCGAGGGCGTCAACCTCAACCGCATGTACTCGGTCACCCGCAACCGCGAGACCCTGTACGGCAAGTACGTCTTCAAGTACCACCCCGACTACAAGGACGTCTCCCTGTACTTCCGCCGCGACTGCCAGTTCCACACCGAGGGCGGCGACGTGCTGAACATCAACGAGAAGACCCTCGCCGTCGGCATCTCCCAGCGCACCCAGGCCGCCGCTATCGACGTCATGGCCCAGAACATCTTCTGGAACTCCGACTCCAAGGTCGAGCGCATCCTGGCCTTCGACATCCCGGTCTCGCGCGCCTTCATGCACCTCGACACGGTCTTCACCCAGATCGACGTCGATAAGTTCACGATCCACCCCGCCATCATGGGCACCCTGCGCGTCTACGAGCTGACCGCCGGCAAGAACCCGGGCGACGTGAACATCCGCCTGATCGAGGACACCCTCGAGCACGTCCTGGAGGACGCCACCGGCGTCGACCAGGTCAAGCTGATCCCCTGCGGCGGCGGCGACCCGATCGCGGCCTCCCGCGAGCAGTGGAACGACGGCTCCAACACCCTGTGCGTCGAGCCCGGCAAGATCTGCGTCTACGCCCGCAACACCGTCACCAACGACGTGCTGTACAAGGAGGGCCTGGACCTTCTCGTCGTGCCCTCCGCCGAGCTCTCCCGCGGCCGTGGCGGCCCGCGCTGCATGAGCATGCCCTTCTGGCGCGAGGACCTCTAAGGTTTCCAAAGACCCGTACGGGTCTTAATACAAACATCTAGCTGCCATTAGATGCCTTCCAATGGGGCGGTGCGGGTTTTCGCACCGCCCCATTCTTGTTTAATGAAGCTTAATTAACATCAGATAAGGCGGCCCATATGACCAGGGGCAGTCACGTTGATACCCCCCAACGGTGTCGGCTTCTTTGCCTTTTGGGCATCATCTCGATTCCCATGACCTTTGCCGGCATCACCCCCGTGTTCTAGCGATTGGAGCGTAACCATGGATATCAAGACAATCGGCGTTGAGGAGTGGCTTAACGTTTGGGAGAAGAGCGCTACGTGGGATATCGCCCAGTCGACGATCTCCTCGCTTACCATGGGCGAGCTGCGCGCGCTCGACGAGCAGGACGGCGCCATCTTCTACGAGCGCCTGGACCGCGAGAAGATGAGCTACGGCTGGATCGAGGGTTCACCGGAGTTTAAGGCTGAGGTCGCCAAGCTCTATCGTCGCGAGGTCAATCCCGACCACATTCTGCAGACCAACGGCTGCACGGGTGCCAACCTCAACGCCATCATGGCCGTGGTCGAGTCCGGCGATCATGTCATCGCCGAGTGGCCTACCTATGCGCCGCTCTATGAGATTCCGCGTACACTGGGCGCCGAGGTCGAGTATTGGGAGCTTCGCGAGGAGCTCGGCTGGAAACCCGATATCGAGGAACTCAAGCGCCTCGTTCGCCCCAACACGAAACTCATCTGCATCAATAACGCCTCGAACCCCATCGGTACGGTGCTTGATGCCGATACGCTCGGTCAGATTGCCGAGATTGCCCGTTCGGTGGGCGCCTACGTGCTGTGTGACGAGGTGTATCTGCCGCTCGAGAACACCGAGTCCTTTATGTCGATGGCCGACGTGTATGAGAAGGCCATTGTCACCAACTCGGTATCTAAGACCTATTCGACGCCTGCAGCCCGCGTGGGTTGGGTCGTGGCCGACGAAGAGGTGTCCAATCGCATCCGCACCTATCGCGATTACACCATGATCTGCGGCGGCGTGTTCAACGATGCCCTGGCGACCTATGTGCTTGAGCACAAGGACAAGATTCTCGAGCGCAACCGCAGGATCGTGTCTGGCAATCGCGATATCGCGCAGGCTTGGATCGATACGCAACATCGCGTTTCCTGGACGGCCCCGCAGGGCGTGTCTACCTCGTTTATCCAGCTTGATATTCCCGAGGACGACGAGGAGTTCTGCAAACGCCTGTTGTCCGAGAGGGGAGTGCTGCTGGTGCCCGGCAGCCGTTTTGAGCTTCCCTGCGGCGCACGCCTGGGCTACTGCGCGAGCGAAAATGTTCTTCGCGAGGGCTTGAGGCTTCTAGGCGAGGCACTGGCCGAGTTCGATCGCTAATCCCTTGAGGCCCTCGAAGGCCTAAACCTTACTTGGCCCTAGGTGTACCGAATGCAGACCCGCTCCCTTTTGGGGAGCGGGTCTGCATGTCTTTGCCGCCGGAAAAGTCAAGTTGTTACAAATGGAGACGCAAGATCGATCGGGTATTCGACGGGCCTTATACTAAGCTTCCGGTGAACGGTATTCAACGTCTGGTAAACGGTAATCTGTTTGCAAAAAATGAATAGGAAGAACTTTTTTTTGAATAAAACTCAAAATGGTTGAGAGACAGCAAGAATTGCGAATTCTATTCATATCGTTGCACGAAATATGCAATATGAGGGTGGTTTAACAAAGTTTAGTTCCATTTGATTTTTGGATTGAAAACGCGTTTAAGCACGTAAATACACTTTATTAAGATGAAGTGTGCCATGCGTGAAGTATATGTGTATGCCGTTCACCCCCTATAAAAAACCGTTCGGGGGCAAGGTGGAAGTATGGGTTGATTTTGGATATAAATATGTCGTCAGCAATAACGCCTCACACGGAGGGGCGCTAACGAATCGGCCCTGACAAGGGCCCGAAAGAAAGGTAGGAGGCCATGACGAAAGGTCTGCACGTGCCTTCCGAGATCGGCAAGCTCAGGAAGGTCTGCCTGCACCGTCCCGGCGACGAGCTCCTCAACCTGCCGCCCGACGAGCTCGAGCGGCTCCTGTTCGACGACGTCCCGTTCCTGGAGGTCGCGCAGCAGGAGCACGACACCTTCGCCCAGATCCTGAGGGACCAGGGCGTCGAGGTGCTCTACCTCGAGAACCTCGTCGCCGAGGTGTTCGACCAGGTCCCCGGCGCCCGCGCCGAGTTCACCGACCAGTACATCGCCGAGGCCGGCATCCGCGGGAAGCACATGCCGCAGATCGTCCGCGAGAAGCTGGACTCCATCGAGGACAACCTCGAGTTCGTCAAGAAGACCATGGCCGGCATGACCAAGGCCGAGATCGAGATGCCCCTCACGGCCTCCACGACCCTCGACTCCCTGGTCAACTCCGAGTCCGAGTCCGACCTGATCATCGACCCGATGCCCAACCTCTACTTCACCCGCGACCCGTTCGCGGTCGTCGGCGAGGGCGTCAACCTCAACCGCATGTACTCGGTCACCCGCAACCGCGAGACCCTGTACGGCAAGTACGTCTTCAAGTACCACCCCGACTACAAGGACGTCTCCCTGTACTTCCGCCGCGACTGCCAGTTCCACACCGAGGGCGGCGACGTGCTGAACATCAACGAGAAGACCCTCGCCGTCGGCATCTCCCAGCGCACCCAGGCCGCCGCTATCGACGTCATGGCCCAGAACATCTTCTGGAACTCCGACTCCAAGGTCGAGCGCATCCTGGCCTTCGACATCCCGGTCTCGCGCGCCTTCATGCACCTCGACACGGTCTTCACCCAGATCGACGTCGATAAGTTCACGATCCACCCCGCCATCATGGGCACCCTGCGCGTCTACGAGCTGACCGCCGGCAAGAACCCGGGCGACGTGAACATCCGCCTGATCGAGGACACCCTCGAGCACGTCCTGGAGGACGCCACCGGCGTCGACCAGGTCAAGCTGATCCCCTGCGGCGGCGGCGACCCGATCGCGGCCTCCCGCGAGCAGTGGAACGACGGCTCCAACACCCTGTGCGTCGAGCCCGGCAAGATCTGCGTCTACGCCCGCAACACCGTCACCAACGACGTGCTGTACAAGGAGGGCCTGGACCTTCTCGTCGTGCCCTCCGCCGAGCTCTCCCGCGGCCGTGGCGGCCCGCGCTGCATGAGCATGCCCTTCTGGCGCGAGGACCTCTAAGTCTTTCCGTTTCCGGTGCGGTCCCCCTACAACCGCACCGGTTTTGCCCGTCAAACGGGCAACACGAATACTTGCGTAATTCATTTTTTCGAAAGGAAACGAACCATGGGTGTTAACCTCTCCGGCCGTAGCTTCCTCAAGCTCCTCGACCTCACCACCGAGGAGATCGAGTACCTGCTCAAGCTCTCCAAGAACTTCAAGGACATGAAGCGCGCTGGCGTTCCGCATCGCTATCTCGAGGGCAAGAACATCGTTCTGCTCTTCCAGAAGACCTCCACTCGTACCCGCTGCGCCTTCGAGGTCGGCGGCATGGATCTGGGCATGGGCGTCACCTACCTCGATCCGGGTTCGTCGCAGATGGGCAAGAAGGAGTCCATCGAGGACACCGCCCGCGTTCTCGGCCGCATGTATGACGGCATCGAGTTCCGTGGTTTTGCCCAGGACGACGTCGAGGAGCTCGCCGCTAAGTCCGGCGTGCCCGTGTGGAACGGCCTGACCACTGAGTGGCATCCCACCCAGATGCTCGCCGACATCCTGACCGTCCAGGAGAACTTCAACTACGACATCAAGGGCAAGACCCTCGTCTTCATGGGCGACTGCAAGAACAACGTTGCTCGCTCCCTCATGGTTGTCTGCTCCAAGCTCGGCATGAATTTCGTGGCCTGTGGCCCCGAGGAGTGCATGCCCGCTGACGACGTCATCGAGGCCTGCAAGCCTATCGCCGAGGCTAACGACTGCACCATCAAGCTGACCACCGACGTCAAGGACGGCGTCACCGGTGCCGACGTTATCTACACCGACGTGTGGGTCTCCATGGGCGAGCCTGACGAGGTTTGGGCCGAGCGCATCGCTCAGCTCACCCCGTATCGTGTTACTTCCGAGGTCATGGCTATGGCCAACCCGGGTGCCATCTTCCTGCACTGCCTGCCCAGCTTCCACGACACCAACACCACGATTGGCGCCGAGAAGTGCGAGCAGTTTGGCATTACCGAGCAGGAGGTCACCGACGAGGTCTTCGAGAGCCCCGCTTCCAAGGTTTTCGACGAGGCCGAGAACCGCATGCACACCATCAAGGCTGTCATGTACGCAACGCTCAAGTAAGAGCCTTTAAGCATTTCGCTCGGGGTGTATTGCTGCACACCCCGAGCGGTTTGTCTGGTAAATATCTTGCGTCGGGCGGTGGGCACGGCACGGAAGATCCGCTTTGCGCGAGAAAGTTAAATGATTTATGAAGGGGGGATGAGAACTATGACTGAGACCGCTAAGAAAAAGCGCGGTATGCCTTCATCGTTCACCATTCTTCTAGCTCTGCTGGCAATTGTTGCAGTGATTACCGTTATCGTCTCCGGCACGTCCGGCGGCGCTGTTACTGCAGCCCGTCTGAGCGATTTCTGCACCGCCCCGATCCTGGGCTTCGCTGACGCTCTGCCCGTCTGCCTCTTCGTTATGATCCTGGGCGGCTTCCTCGGTATGATGACCGAGACTGGCGCTCTGGACAACGGCATCGCCGTTCTGGTGCAGAAGCTTAAGGGCAACGAGATCATGCTCGTTCCTGTCCTTATGCTCATCTTCTCCCTCGGTGGTACCACCTATGGTATGTGCGAGGAGACCGTTCCCTTCTACGCCCTGCTCGCCGCTACCATGATGGCTGCCGGCTTCGACCCCATGGTCGGCGCCGCTACCGTCCTGCTCGGCGCTGGCTGCGGCTGCCTGGGCTCCACGGTTAACCCGTTCGCCGTCGGCGCTGCCGTCGACGCTCTGACCGGCGTTGGCATTGAGGTCAACCAGTCCATCATCATCGGCCTCGGTGCCGTCCTGTGGATTGTTACCACGGCCATTTCCATCTTCTTCGTCATGGGCTATGCCAAGAAGGTCAAGGCTGACAAGGGTTCCACCATCCTGTCGATGCAGGAGCTCAAGGATGCCGAAGAGGCTCACGGCAAGGCTGCTTCCGAGGTTAGCAAGGAGGTCAAGCTCACCGGTCGTCAGAAGGGCGTTCTGATCGCCTTTGCCTTCACCTTCGTCGTCATGATCGTCGGCTTCATTCCGCTGGCCGACCTCAACGAGGGCGTCGCCAACTTCTTTGACGCTGGCGCTGTCTACGATGCCGACGGTAACACCGTCGTCCAGGGCTGGTCTGCCCTGATCACCGGCCTGCCCATTGGTCAGTGGTACTTCGACGAGGCTTCCACCTGGTTCTTCCTCATGGCTATCCTGATCGGTATCATCGGTGGCCTGTCCGAGAAGCAGATCGTTAACACCTTCATCACCGGTGCCGCCGACATGATGTCCGTTGTTCTCGTCATCGCCCTCGCCCGTGGCATCTCCGTCCTCATGGCCAACACCGGTCTCGACGTCTACGTCCTCGACGCTGCCGCCAGTGCCCTGGCTGGTCTGTCCGGCGTGATCTTCGCTCCCATGAGCTTCCTGGTCTACTTCGGCCTGTCCTTCCTGATCCCGTCGACCTCTGGTATGGCTACCGTCTCCATGCCCATCATGGGACCGCTGGCTGTTAAGCTCGGCTTCTCGCCCGAGGTCATGGTCATGATCTTCTCCGCCGCCATCGGTGTCGTGAACCTGTTCACCCCGACCTCCGGTGCCATCATGGGCGGTCTCGCCCTGGCCAAGATCGAGTGGACGACCTGGCTCAAGTTTGCCCTTAAGCTCATCGTCGTTCTCTCCGTCGTCTGCGCCATCATCCTGACCGTCGCCTGCGTGTTGATCTAAGTACCCAACGGGTGCCCCACGGAAACCTTGACGATCCTGTAGAGGATCACTTGGTCATCGTCTGTCCGGTGGGGTCAACCCACCGGTAGACTCCTACCTTTAGCCCCCTCCCGTTCCGTGCGCGGGAGGGGGCGCTCTTGTGTTCCGGCGTTTTACCAAACGCCGGAACCGGCCGACGCTGCAAGCCCGCCAGAGCGGCAATCTGACGTTCAATCGTCGGGCATGGCCAAAAGGCCTATGCCCTCCTCTTTCACGTCACCTTGCTCGCTCTGGCGGGCTTTCGCTGACTTATGCTCAACCTGCGATGTTGCCATTGTTGGTGCAGGGGAAGTGCGTTTGGGGCAGCTAATTTTGGTCGGGGGGTTTTTTTTATACCCCCTTTTGTGGGGGGTTGTAAAAAAACCCCCGGCCAAATATGTTGGCCCGGCGCGCGGGGGGGGGGGGGGGGTGTGCCGGCGTAAAA